>NZ_JBSFPI010000001.1:0-144146 GCF_053588115.1 Nocardia sp. NPDC003482 | reverse complement strand
TCTTCACCGAGGAGCAGAAGAGAGTGCCCGCCGAGGAGCACAGGCGGGTCTTCACCGAGCAGCAGAAGAGACTGCCCCCCGAGGAGCACAGGCGGGACTTCGCAGAGGAACAGAAGAGAGTGGCCGCCGAGGAACGGAGGAGAGTGCTCGCCAAGGAATAGAGAAGGGGCCTCGCCGAGGAACAGAGACGAGTCTTCGAGGATCAGAGGAAAGACTTCGCCGAGGAACTGAAACGGGGCCTCGCCGAGAGACAGAAGCGGCACCCTCCTCAGGGACACAGAGGGGCCTTGGTCAAAGAGCAGAAGCGGCACCTCCCCCAGGAACACAGACGGGACCTCGCCGGAGGATGGGGTCGAGGCTTCAGAGGACACCAGCGGCGGAGGATCGCGGGGTGATCGAGAATGGCTCGGCCAGCTGGATACAGCCCGGCCCGGACGGCGAGGTAGCGAATGTGATTTGCCCAGGGCGATAGGGCGTAGAGAGCAAGCTCCTTTCGCGGCTGGGAGTCGCGGGAGGGGCTCGGTTCGGTCAGATGACGTTCACGAAGGAGCCGTTCGTCAATACGGGCACGGTGGGGCTGGTGTCGAGTTCTGTGGCGATCGCGACGTCGGCGGCGAAGCCCGCGGCGGTGAGTTCGCGCGCCGAGGCGCAGTCGCGGATCACGGCGGGGATGTCGTCGATGTGGCGGTAGGCGGAGGCGGCGGCGTGGGCTTCCGGGGAGAGGGTCGTGGTGGTGTGGGTCAGGGCGGTGATGACGGCGGCGGCGCCTGCCCAGTCCTCGATGGCGGGGCGGAGGCCGTGGGGGGTGGGCCAGTGTTCGCCCGCCGCGATGATCGCCACGGGGTGGTCGGGGGTGGCCCAGCCTTGATCGTGGATCCAGTGGGCGACGGGGGTGGCGTTGCGGAGGCAGGCCGCTATGAGTGGAATGCCTTGTACCGCAGCGGAAATGGCGGAGCCGTTGGGTGACGGGAGGACCAGGCGGGCGGGGGCGGGGGCCCGGCGGAGGGCGGCGGGTGAGAGGGACCAGGGGTGCTCGGGTGAGACGGCGGTCCGGCCGACGGCCAGTTCCGCGTCGTGGTCGGCGGCGAAACGGGCGGCGTCGGGGCCGCGCGACGGGTACGGGAGGACGCGGGTTCCGGCCTCCACCGCCACGGAAACCGTTGTGGTGAACGACAATACGTCGACCACCACGAGCGCGGCACAGTGCGGAGCCAGCGCCCGGGCACCGGCCACGCCCCACTCGAACCGCACCCCGGCGGGGGCCTGGCTCGCCCAGGCGGGGAATTCGGTGTCGGCCGTTGCCATTCGGAGCGCTCCTCACACGGGACAGACGAATCCGCCAGCGTACCGGCGACCCGTCAACGCAACCGCTCCGCGTCCTTCGTCAGCAGAACGAGCGTTTCGGTGAGCGCCGCCAGTTCCGTGTGGTCGGCGCCCTCGGCCACCGCCGTGGCCACATCCTCGGCGGCGCAGCGGGCGGCGAACCAGCGGTCGGCCAGGTCGGCGGCCTCCTGGGCGGAGAGGACGACGGCGTCTTCGGGGATGCCCGTGCCCTCCAGGTTCTTGCGGTGTTCGTAGGCGCGCTGGCGGCAGGACTGGCGGCAGTAGCGGCGGCGCCTGCCGATCTCGGATTCGGCGATCTCCCGTCCGCACCACGAACAGGACGACAGGTCACGACGCGGCATGAGGCGACACCTTAACGGCATCCGGCCCGCTACGGTGGCGGGCGCGCCGAAATTTCCGCACCCGCGCGAGAGCGACTAAAATGATGGGGTTGACCGTCGCCGGGAACTGTTATAGAGCACGGCGCGTTACACGACACGTAGAACGACGCCGACAGGCTAAGAGAGGACCGCACACCATGGCAGATCGCGTACTCCGAGGCAGCCGGCTCGGAGCGGTGAGCTACGAGACCGACCGCGACCACGACCTGGCGCCGCGTCGGGTGGCGCGGTACCGGACCGACAACGGCGAGGAGTTCGACGTTCCCTTCGCCGACGACGCCGAGATCCCCCCGACCTGGCTGTGCCGCAACGGCCAGGAGGGCGTCCTGATCGAGGGCACCACCCAGGAGCCCAAGAAGGTCAAGCCGCCGCGCACCCACTGGGACATGCTGCTCGAGCGCCGCTCCAAGGACGAGCTCGAGGAGCTGTTGCAGGAGCGTCTGGAGCTGCTCAAGACCCGCCGGGGCCGCGTCTAGCGCACCCACGCCGAAGGGCCGCATCCGATACGGATGCGGCCTTCGCGTATCCGGGGCTAGTGGCTGGCCACCTTGCGGTACCGCAACAGCGCCAGCGGCACCGCGACCGCCAGGATCGCCAGCGAGCAGTACACCGAGTATTCGACGCAGTGCTCGGCCGCCCACCCGTGCGGCGGCACGAAACTCGGCGGCGCCCCGTTGTCGAACAGCTTGCGCCCGGCCGCGGCGACCGCCGTGATCGGATTCCACTCCGCGATCGTGCGCAGCGGACCCGGCAGCGTCTCGGCGGAGATGAACGCCGAGGAGATGAACGTCAACGGGAACAGCCAGATCAGCCCCGCGCTCTGCGCCACCTCCACACTCGGCGACAGGAGTCCGGTCAGCGCTCCCACCCAGCTCATGGCGAACGCGAACAGCAGGATCACCCCGAAAGCCAGTGCGGCATCGGCCAATCCGCCGTTGACACGCCAGCCCACCACGTACCCGCAGCCCACCATGACCGCCAGCGCCAGCACGTTGACCACCAGATCCGACAGCGTGCGACCCATCAGCACCGCCAGCCGCGACATCGGCAGCGTGCGCATCCGGTCGATGATGCCCTTGGACAGGTCGTTGGCGAGCCCGACGGTGGTGAACGCGGCGTTGAACGCGACGGTCTGGGTGAAGATGCCCGCGAGCAGGAACTCCCGATACTGGCTGCCGCCCAGCGAGGCCCCGAAGATGTAGGCGAACAGGAATACGAACATCAACGGCTGAATGGTCGCGGTCACCAGCAGCGTCGGCACCCGCAGAATCGTCAGCAGATTCCGGTAGGCGACGATCGCGCTGTCGCGAAACACCCTGACGGGCGCGGAAATCGGGCTCACCCGCGTCGAATACCCCTCGGCCGCCGGGGTTTCCGGCCGGTCGATCAGTTCCGCGGTCGTCACGACATGATCTCCTCTGCAACATCGTCGGTTTCGGGTTCGGCTGCCGCCGTGGGGGTTCCGGTCAGCGCCAGGAACACCTCGTCGAGGCTGGGCCGGTGCACGGTGGCGTCGACCACGCACACCCCGGCGTCGTCGAGTCGGCGCAACGCCTCGACCATCGTCCGGGAGCCGTCGCCCACCACGACGGACACCTCGTCGGTCCCGGCCTCGTGCGCGGGTTCGCCGACCCCGACCTGCACCAGCACCGACATGGCCGGTTTCGGGTCCTGCCCGGCGGCCAGGGTGACGGTGAGGCGGTCACCGCCGATCGCGGTCTTGAGTTCGTCGGCCGAACCGCGCGCGATCACCTTCCCGCGGTCGATCACGGTGATGCGGTCGGCGAGCAGGTCGGCCTCCTCCAGGTACTGGGTGGTGAGCAGCACCGTGGTGCCGTCGTCGACGAGATCGCCGATGACGCGCCACATGTCCAGGCGCCCACGGGGATCCAGCCCCGTCGTCGGCTCGTCGAGCACCACCACCGGGGGCCGCGCCACCAGCGCCCCGGCCAGGTCGAGCCGCCGGGCCATACCGCCGGAGTAGGTGCCCGCCCGGCGGCCCGCGGCGTGGTCGAGGCCCAGCGCCGACAGCAGTTCGCCCGCGCGGGCCGCGGCCTGTTTGTGGTTCATCCCGTAGAGCCGCGCGACCATCCGCAGGTTCTCGAAACCCGACAGGTTCGCGTCCACCGCCGCGTACTGGCCCGACAACCCGATGCGGGTGCGGGCGCGGGCCGGATCGCGCAGCACGTCGATCCCCGCCACCCGCACCGCGCCCCCGGTGGGCCGTAGCAGTGTGGTGACGATGCGCACCGTGGTGGTCTTGCCCGCGCCGTTGGGGCCGAGCAACCCCATGACGGTGCCGCGCGGGATCTCCAGGTCGATTCCGTCGAGGACACGGACCCGGCCGTAGTTCTTCACCAGGCCCGCGACCTCCACCGCCAGACTCACTTGATCTCCTTCGCTTGGTCGGCGCGGACGTCGTTGCCGCCCAGGTGTTCTCGCAGGACGGGTCCGATCACCGCGAGCGCCTCCGGCGTGGTCATGCCGGAGTGGCGGCACCGCACCTTCTGATCGTGGATCGCGCCGGTCACATACGGCTCCCAGGCCTGCGCGCACCGGGTGGGGTCGGCCCGGTTGATCTCGTCGTCGGCGGCGGTGAAGAACAACAGGTCGCCGTCGAAGACGCGGGGGTGGAAGCCGTGCGCGAGCACCGCGCCGTTGGCGTATCCGGTGTGCAGCCGTCGCAGATGCTCCAACGTGAGCGCCGCGAACGGTCCCGGCCGGTTGCGCAGCAGCTCCGCCGCGTCGGTCAGGGTCAGGCTCGGATCGACGGCGTGGTCGCCGCCGAGCAGATCGCTGCCGAATTCGCCGATGATGTCGGCGATTCCGGGCACGGCGTGGTCGAGCAGATCGTCGGAGAGCCGGTAGCTGTCCATCATGGCCAGCAGGGCCACCCGCTCCCCCGCCCGCTGCAACTGCACGGCGATCTCCTGGGCGATCAACCCGCCCAGCGACCAGCCGAGCAGATGGTACGGCCCCTCCGGCTGCACCGACTTGATATGGGCCACATAGCTTTCGGCGGCCTCGACGATCGAGTCGTGCTCGACGCCGCCGGATACGTGCGGCGCCTGGAGGCCGTAGAGCGGACGGTCGGCGGGCAGGTGCGCGAGCAAACCCGAATAGCACCACGACAATCCGATCGCCGGATGCACGCAGAACAGCGGCGGCGTGGACGATCCGGCCGCGGACCGGATGGCCAGCATCGGCTCGAGCGCGGCCGCCAGCGCGTCACCGGTGCTGACAGCCAGCCGGCGCGCGATGGCGGCCGGGCTGGAGTCGCCGAACATCGCCTGCACCGGCAGATCGATGCCCGCCGAACGCAACTGTGACACCACCTTGGTGGCCAGCAGCGAGTTGCCGCCCAGTTCGAAGAAGCCGTCGTCGACGCCGACGGACTCGACGCCGAGCACCTCCGCGAACGCGGTGCACAGCGCCTCCTCCACCGGCGTCGACGGGGCCCGATACCCCGAACCGGCCCCGAACACCGGTTCGGGCAGCGCCTTGCGGTCGAGCTTGCCGACCGGCGTGAGCGGCACCGCGTTCAACAAGGTGATCGATTGCGGCACCATGTAATTCGGCACCAGCTCGGCCACATGCGCGGTCAGCTCCGCGACCGTGACCTCGTGGCCGCGGTGCTGCTTCACGTACGCCACCAGGGCCGTCGCCCCCGCGGGGGTGGTGTGGCCGATGGTGGTGACGAATTCGACGGCGGGGTGGCGCGCGAGCGCGGCGTCGATTTCGCCGAGTTCGATGCGGAAGCCGCGGATCTTGACCTGATGGTCGGTGCGGCCCACGTATTCGAGGTCGCGGCGGCCGTCGCGGGCGACCCAGCGGACGAGATCGCCGGTGCGGTACATGCGTTCGCCCGGTTTGCCGTACGGGTTGGCCACGAACCGCTGCGCGGTCAGGCCCGGCCGGTGCAGATATCCACGCGCCAGCGCCGCGCCCGCCAGGTACAGCTCGCCGGTCACCCCGGCCGGGGCCGGATGCAGCCGCGCGTCGAGGACGGTCGCGGCCACGCCCCGGATCGGGCCGCCGATGGTGATCGGCATACCGGGCCGCATGGGCTCGGAGATGGCGGTGACGATCGTGGTCTCGGTCGGCCCGTACACGTTGTGCAGGTCGCGGCCGATTCCCCAGCGGTTCACCAGTTCCGGGGGCAGCGCCTCGCCGCCGACCAGCACGTGCCGCAGCGCGGTGACCCCGGTCGGGTCGACCGTGCCGAGCGCGGCGGTGGTGATGAACGCGTGGGTGATCGCCTCCTCGATGAACACCCGGGCCAGCTCCGCGCCGCCGTACACCCCCGGCGGCGTGATCACCAGCGTCGCCGCCCCGCCCAGGGCCAGCAGCAGATCCAGCATGGCCGCGTCGAAACTCGGTGTGGCGAAATGCAGGACGCGACAGCCGGGCCGCACGTCGAAACGCCGCGCGGTCTCGGCGGCGAAGTTGGACAGGCCACCGTGGGTGACGACCACGCCCTTGGGCACGCCGGTCGAACCGGAGGTGTAGATGACGTAGGCCGGATTGCCGATCCGCACCGGCAGCGGCCGTTCCTCGGCGGTGAGCGGCGCGTCGGAGGTGCGCAGCACCCGGCGGCGGAACGAGGGCGCGTCCAGCACCGTCCAGGTCGCGCCGTCGGGCATCCGCTCGCGGTGGCTCGACAGCGTGATGCCCAGCGTCGCACCGGAATCGGTGAGCATGTGCGCGATGCGGTGTTCGGGATAGGTCGGGTCGATCGGCACGAACGCCGCCCCGGCCTTGGCCACCGCGAGCGTCACCGCCACCGATTCGGCGGAGCGCGGAATGCCCACGGCCACCAGGGTTTCCGGGCCGACGCCGAGCGCGAGCAGCACCCGGGCCAGCCGGTTGGTCCAGCGGTCGAGCGCGTCGTAGGTGACCTGGGTGCCCTCGCTGCGCAGCGCGACGCCCTTCGGGTTCGCCCGCAGCGCGGCCTCGAACACCTCGGCGAGGGTGACGGGCCGGTCGGCCGCCGCGCCGCGCACCGGGGCCAGGCTCGACCATTCCGCGCCGTCGAGCAGCTCCAGATCACCCACGGGCAGTGCGGGATTCGCCGCGGCGGCCGTGAGCAGGCGAACCAGCCGCGCGCCGAGCCCGGCGGCGGTGGTCTCGTCGAACAGGTCGCGGGCGAAGTTCACCGCCACGGTCATGCCGCCGGGTTCCCGTTCGGTGGTCCACGCCTCGGTGACGGTGAACTGGAGATCGAATTTCGCGATGCCCGGGTCGGCGTCGGCCGCCTCGATCCGCAGCTCCGGCAGTTCCAGCGCGCCCACCGGCTGGTTACGCACCGACAGCATCACCTGGAACAGCGGGTGATGCGCCTGCGAGCGCGCCGGATTGAGCACCTCGACCAACCGCTCGAACGGCACGTCCTGATGGTCGAACGCCGCCAGATCCGTCTCCCGCACCCCGTCGAGCAGTTCGGCGAACGACTGCCCGCCGTCGACCCGCGTCCGCAGGACGAGCGTGCCGACGAACATGCCGACGAGCCGATCCAGCGCCGGATGCCCACGGCCCGCGGTGGGGGTGCCGACGGTGATGTCGCCGACCGCGGTGAGCCGGTGCAGCAGGGCCGCGAGCGCCGCGTGCAGGACCATGAACATGGTGACGCCGTGCCGCTGCGCGATCGCCTGCAACTCCCGGTGCGTGCGGGGGTCGATCTCCGCCTCGACGGTGCCGCCGCGGTAGCTCGGCGTCGGCGGTCGGGGCCGGTCGGCGGGCAGGGCCAGCAGTTCGGGGATGCCGTCCAGGGTCGTGCGCCAGTAGTCGAGCTGGCGGCTGATCACCGATCCGGGGTCGTCCTCGCTGCCGAGCGAATCCCGTTGCCACAGCGTGTAATCGGCGTACTGCACGGGCAGTTCGTCCCATTGCGGCGCGGCGCCCGCCCGGTGGGCGGTGTAGGCGACGGCGAGGTCGGCGGCCAGCGGCTCGAGCGACCAGCCGTCCATGGCGATGTGATGCACGACCAGTACCAGCACGTGCTCGTCGGCGGCGAGCCGCAGCAGTCGCGCCCGCAGCGGGGCCGCGGTGGCGAGGTCGAATCCCGGTGCGGCGACGGCGTGGACGGCGTCGGGCACCTCGTCCTCGGTGACCTCGGCGACGGGCAGGTCGATCGCCGCCTCGGCGGGGCTCAGCACCCGCTGGAACGGTTCGCCCTCGAGTTCGCCGAAGACCGTGCGCAGCGTCTCGTGCCGTTCCTGGACCGCGTGCAGCGCGGCGCGCAGGGCCTCGACGTCGAGTTCGCCGCGCAGCCGCAGCGCGACCGGCACGTTGTACACCCCGGACAGGGCCGCGCCCGCGGTCTGGTTGAACCGGGCCAGGAACCACAGCCGCCGTTGCGCGGCCGACAACGGCACGCGCGGCGGGCGCGGGCGGCGGCGCAGCCGCGGCGAGGTGTCGGTGCCGCCGCCGACCTCGAGCAGGGTGGCCAGTTCGGCAACGGTCGGCGCGGCGAAGACGGTGCGCACCTCGAGCCGGACGCCGGTGGCCGCGGCCAGCCGGGCCACCAATTGCGTTGCCAGCAGCGAGTTTCCGCCGACGGCGAAGAAGCTGTCGTCGGCGCCGACGCGATCCGCGCCGACCAGGTCGGCCATCACCTCGGCGACCAGGCGTTCGGCCTCGGAGTCCGGTTCGCGGGCGGCGGTGGTGAGCAGCCGCGGCCGCGGCAGGGCCGCGCGGTCCAGCTTGCCGACCGGGGTGAGCGGGATGTGGTCGAGTTCGGTGATGCTGGCGGGCACCATGTGCGCGGGCAGTTGCCGGGCGATGTGCGCGCGGAGCTGTTCGGCGTCGATCCCGGCCCGGGGATCGGCGGGCAGCGCGTAGGACACCAGCCGGTCCGTCCCGGCGATCTCGCGAACCTCGGTGTGCGCGAACCGGATCGCGGGATGGGCGGCCAGCACCTCGTTGATCTCGCCCAGTTCGATGCGGAAGCCGCGCATCTTGACCTGCTGGTCGCCGCGCTCGAGGTAGACGAGCTCGCCGCGCTCGTTCCAGCGCACGATGTCGCCGGTGCGGTACATGCGGGTGCCCTCCGGACCGTACGGGTCCGCGACGAACCGGCCCGCGGTCAGTCCGGGTCGATCCAGATATCCGCGCGCCAGCGCCTGGCCGCCCAGGTACAGCTCCCCCGCCACCCCGATCGGCACCGGGCGTAACCGCTCGTCGAGCACGACCACCCGCGCGCCGCGCACCGGCGTGCCGATCGTGATCGGCTCGCCGACGGCCAACTGCGGCGACACCGTGATGACGACGGTCGTCTCGGTGGGACCATATCCGTTGAGCAGCAGGCGGTTCGGAGCCCAGCGGGCGACCAGTTCCGCGCTGAGCGCCTCGCCGCCCACCAGCAGCGACCGCAGGTGCGGCAGCGGCCAGCGCTCGTGGTCGATGGTGGCCAGCGCGGCGGGCGTCATGAAGGTGTGGGTGATCCGCTCGCGGTCCATCAGCGCGGCCAACTCGTCGCCGCCGTAGATGTCGGTCGGGCAGATGACCATGGTCGCGCCCGCGCCGAGGGCCAGCAGCAGATCGAAGATCGCGGCGTCGAAGCTGGGCGTCGCGAAGTGCATCGTGCGCGCCTCGCGGTCGACCCGCATCCGGTCGCGGATCTCGTCGCCGAAATTCGACAGCCCGGCGTGGGTCACGGCCACGCCCTTGGGTTTTCCGGTGGAACCGGAGGTGTAGATGACGTACGCCAGATCCGTGGTCCACATGGTGCGCACCCGCTCGGCGTCGGTGACCGTGGAGTCCGACAATTCGTCGAGTTCGGCGGTCAGCTCCGGATCGTCGAGCAGCAGCCATTCGGTCGAGCGATCGTCGTCCGCCGCCGCGCGCAGCCCGGCCAGGTGCCGCGACAGTGACACCCCGGCCCGGCAGTCGGCGTCGGTGAGCATGTGGCGCTGCCGATCGACCGGGTAGTTCGGGTCGATGGGGACGAACGCCGCGCCCGCCTTGGCGATGGCGAGCATGGTCACGACCGATTCCACCGATCGGGTCAGACCCATCGCCACCCGGTCGCCGGGACCGAGGCCGCGCCGGATCAGCGTGCGCGCCAGGCGGTTCGAGTACCGGTCGACCTCGCCGTAGGTGAGCTCGACCCCGCCGCTGCGGATGGCGGGGCGGTCCACGTTGAGATGCGCGGTGGCGGTGAAGTAGTTCGCCAGGCTGCACTGCGGGGTGGGCACCGGGCCGTACGCCGGGCTGAACAGCTCGCGCTCGATCTCGGTGCGGGCGTCGATGTCGCGCACCATGATCCGCGGATCGGCGGTGACCGCGGCGAGCACCGACACCAGCCGCTCGGCCAGCGTAACCACGGTGTCGCGGTCGAAAAGCTCGGCGGCGTAGACGAATTCGAACGGCCCCGTCGCGGGCACGCGCAGTTCGAGATCGAATTTGGCGGTGGCGATATCGAGTTCGTCCGCGGTGAGCCGCAGCCCGGGCAGTTCCAGGGTGGGGGCCGGGCCGTCCTGGACCGTCAGCGCCACCTGCACGATCGGGTCGGCGCCGCCGCGGCCGAGTTCCTCCACGATGCGGTCGAACGGCAGGTCGGCGTGTGCCATGGCGGCCAACTCGCCGTCGCGGTCGGCCCGAAGCTGTTCGGCGAAGCCGTGATCCGGGTCGACGTTCGAGCGCAACACCAGCGTGTTGACGAACATGCCGACGAGGTCGTCGAGGCGGGTGTCGGTGCGCCCGGCGATCGGCGTGCCGATCACCACGTCGCGCGTGCCGGTGACGATGCGCAGCAGGACCGCCAGCGCCGAACGCAGCACCATGAACCGGCTGACGCCCTCGGCGCGGGCCAACTCCTCGATGCGGCGCGTCAGCTCCTCGGGCACCGCGAGGGTGACGGTGCCGGCCCGCTGCGCCGGTTCGGCCGGGCGCGGCCGGTCGTAGGGCAGCGGCATGCGCGCGGGCAGGTCGGCCAGCGTCTCCCGCCAGAACGCGAGGCGTTCCGCGGCCGGGCCGGTCGCGTCCCCGGTGTCGCCGAGGCAATCGTGTTGCCACAGGGCGTAATCCGCGTACTGCACGGGCAGCACCGTCCAGGCCGGGGCGGCTCCCCCGCGCCGCGCGGCGTAGGCGACGGCGAGGTCGCGGGTCAGCGGCGCCAGCGACCAGCCGTCGGCGGCGATGTGGTGCAGCACCATGCCGAGCCGGTGGGCGCGGGGGCCGGTGCGCAGCAACATCATGCGCACCGGCGGTTCGACGGTGAGATCGAAACCGCGCCGGGCGAATTCGCCCAGCAGCCGGTCGGCCTCGTCGTCGTCGACCGCGATCGGCTCCAGCGCGGGGACGCACGTCTCGAGGTCCAGCACGTCCTGGTGGGCCCCCGACCCGTCGGCGTCCTCGGGGAACACCGTGCGCAGCACCTCGTGTCGGTCGATCACGTCGGTCAGCGCCGCGCGCAACGCGGCCACGTCGAGGTCGCCGTCGACGCCGACGACGAAAGCGATGTTGTAGGCACTGGATTCGGGCGAGTAGCGGTTGAGGAACCACAGGCGCCGCTGCGGCGGTGACAGCGGCACCCGCGCGGGACGCGGGTCGTAGCGGACGAGCGCGGTGCGCCGGGCCCGCGGCGCGTCGGCCAGCCGGGCGGCGACACCGGCGACGGTGGGGGCGTCGAAGATCTCCCGGACCGGAAGGTCGACGCCGCATTCGTCGTACAGGGCGGCGGCGAGCCGGGTGGCGAGCAACGAGTTGCCACCCAGATCGAAGAAGCTGTCCTCCGCGCCCGGCACCGGATGTCCGAGCACGGTCTCGAAGACGCGGGCGACCCGATGTTCCAGTTCGGTCTCCGGCGCGCGCGACGGCCCGCTGCTCCCGAACACCGGTTCCGGCAACGACTTCCGGTCCAGTTTCCCCGACGGGCCGACCGGCACGCGGTCCAGCACGGTGATCGCGGCGGGCACCATGTAGCCGGGCAGCCGCTGCCGGGCGGTCGCCAGCACCGCGGCGGGATCGGTGCCCTCGTCGGCGGTGATGTAGGAGGCCAGGCGGGTGCTGCCGGGTTCGCCGGTGTGCACGACGGTGACGGCGAACCGGACGCCGGGATGGGCGCGCAGCACATGGTCGATCTCGCGCAGCTCGATCCGGAAGCCGCGAATCTTGACCTGGTCGTCGGCGCGGCCGAGGAACCGCAGCTGTCCGGCGGCGTCGGCGACCACGAGATCGCCGGTGCGGTACATGCGTTCGCCGCGGCGGCCGTGCGGATTGGCCGGGAAGCGGGCCGCGGTCAGCCCGCGCCGGCCCAGATAGCCGCGCGCGAGGCCGGGCCCGGACAGGTACAGCTCGCCCGGCACGCCCGGCGGCACCGGGTGCAGGCGCGCGTCGAGCACGAACAGCCGCATCCCGCGCACGGGCAGGCCGATCGGCACCGGGCGGCCCGCGATCAGCGGCCCGGTCGCGGTGGCGGCGACCGTCGCCTCCGAGGGGCCGTACATGTTGTGCATGCGGTGATTCGCGGTCCAGGTCTGGACCAGTTCCTCGGGGCAGGCGTCGCCGCCGACGATCACCGCCTCCAGGTCGGCCAGGCCGTCCGGCGGCACCGTGCCCAGCGCGGCGGGGGTGACGAAGGCATGGGTGATCCGCTCCGCGCGCAGCAGCGCCGCGAGTTCCGCGCCGCCGTACAGGCCCGCGGGGGCCACCACCACGGTCGCCCCGGCGGCGAAGCCGAGCAGCAGTTCCAGCACCGACGCGTCGAACGACGGCGACGAGAACAGCAGTGTCCGTGCGGAATCGGTGACGCCGAACAGATGCATCTGCTCGTGCGCCAGCGACGCCAGCCCGGCGTGGGTGACGACGACCGCCTTGGGCGTGCCGGTCGAACCGGAGGTGTAGATCAGATATGCGGGATGCGCGACGCGCAGCGGATGATGCCGCTCGGCGTCGGTGACCGGGGTGATCGGGTAGCGCGCCGACTCCGCCGCCAGCTGGGCCGAGCCCATGAGCAGCCAGTCCACGTACTGCTTGCGGTGCCGCCCGCGCCGCACCGGCCAATCCGGCAGCGCCGCACGGCATGTCGCGTTGGTCAGGCCCAGCATCGCACCGGAGTCGGAGAGCATGTGCGCGATCCGGTCGGCCGGGTAGTCGGGATCGACCGGCACGTAGGCCGCGCCGGTCTTGGCGACCGCCCACACCGCGAGGATCGATTCCAGGCCGCGCGGCAGCGCGATCGCCACCACCACCTCCGGCCCCGCGCCGTGCTCGATCAGCACGCGCGCCAGGCGATTCGAGCGCTCGTCGAGTTCGCGGTAGGTGGTGTCGCGGCCCTGGTAGCGCACCGCGACCGCGTCCGGGAGGCGCTCGGCGGTCTCGCTGAGCAGCCGGGCCAGGGTCACCGACGGTTCGCCGGGCGCGCCCGTGATGGGCACCAGCCGGCCGGTCTCCCGCACGTCGAGCAGGTCCAGATCGCCGACCGGGACGTCGGGCGCGGCGACGGCGGCGGTGAGCAACCGCACGAACCGGCCCGCGAGGGCCGACACCGTGGCGTCGTCGAAAACGTCGGTGGCGTAACCGAATTCGGCCGTGAACGGCCGATCCTCGGGGTCGGCGGCGTCGGCGGGCACGGTGTCCTGCACGGTGAGTTGCAGATCGAATTTGGTGACCCCGACCGCCAGCGGCAGCACCCGCGCGGCCACGCCGGGCAGCTCGATGCTCAGTTCCGGGGTGCTCTCGTAGGACAGCATCACCTGGAACAGCGGGTGCCGCCCCGCGTCGCGGGCCGGGTTCACGACCTCCACCAGCCGTTCGAACGGCACATCGGAATTGGCGAAGGCGTTGAGGTCGGTTTCGCGGGCGCGGTCGAGCATTCGATCGAATCCGGCGGCCGGGTCGACGCGGGTGCGCAGCACGAGCGTGTTGACGAACATGCCGACCAGGTCGTCGAGCGCCGGATCGGACCGTCCGGCGATCGGGGTGCCGATCGCGATGTCGGTGCTGTTGCACAGCCGCGCCAGCAGGGTCGCCAGCGCCGCGTGCAACACCATGAAGGTGGACACGCCGCGCTCGGCGGCCAGCGCGGCGACCGCGCGCCGGGTCTGCGCCGGGATGGTGAACCGCACGCTCGCCCCGGCGGCGGTGCGTCGCGGCGGGCGCGGGCGGTCCATCGGCAGGTCGAGCTGATCGGGCAGGTCGGCCAGCGCGGACCGCCAGTAGGCCAGCTGCCGCGACAGCGCGCTCGCGGGATCGGTTTCGTCGCCGAGCAATTCGCGCTGCCACAGGGCGAAGTCGGCGTACTGCACCGGCAGCGGCGCCCAGTCCGGCGCGTGGCCGCCCGCCCGCGCGGCGACCGCGGTCATCAGGTCACGGGCCAGCGGGGCCACCGACCAGCCGTCGCCGCAGATGTGATGCAGCACCACCAGGAACACGTAGCGGTCGGGCCCGGTCGCGTACAGCGCCACCCGGATCGGGGCCTGGCTGCGCAGATCGAAACCGTACCCGGCGTATTCGGCGGCGAGGGCGAGCGCGTCGTCGTCGGTGGCGTCGATCGGGTCGAGCGTGAGCGGGATCTCCGCGGCGGGATGCACGACCTGGGTCGGGCCGTCGGCGGAGTCGGGGAAGGTGGTGCGCAGGCTCTCGTGCCGCTCGAGCACGTCGATCAGCCCGGCGCGCAACGCCTCTCGGTCCAGCGGTCCGGTCAACTCGACCGCGAGCGGCATGTTGTAGGCCGAGGCGTGCTCGGCGAACCGGTTCAGGATCCACAGCCGCTGCTGGGCCAGCGACAGCGGAATCCGTTCCGGCCGTGGGCCCGCCACGAGTTTCGGCGAGGAGGTGTCGGGGTTGTGTTCGTCCAGGCGGGCGGCCAGCGCGGCCACCGTCGAGGATTCGAACAGGTCGCGGATGGTGAGACCGGCGCCGAGGGCGGCGTTGATCCGCGCGACCGCGCGCGCCGCGGACAGCGAGTTGCCGCCGAGATCGAAGAAGCTGTCGGCCACATCGATCGCCTCGACGCCGAGCACCTCGGCGAAGACCGCGGCCAGGCGGCGTTCGACCTCGGTGCGCGGGGCGGCGGATCCGCGGTCGGTGCGCCGGGCCGCGAATCGCGGTGCGGGCAGCGCCTTCCGGTCGACCTTGCCGTTGGGGCTCAGCGGCAGTTCGTCGAGCACCAGCAGGTGCGCGGGGACCATGTAGCCGGGCAGTCGGCCGCGCAGCGCGGCGGTCAGTTCGGCGGTGTCGAGGGCGACGCCGGGAACTGCGACCACATAGGCGACCAGTTCGTCGCCGCCGGGCGCGGCGTGTGCCACGCACACCGCGCGGGCCACTCGCGCGTCGGCGAGCAGTGCCGCCTCGATCTCGCCGAGTTCGATGCGCAGCCCGCGGATCTTGACCTGGAAGTCGCTGCGCCCCAGATATTCCAGAGCACCGACGGGCTCGTCGCGCACCTGCCAGCGGACCAGATCGCCGGTGCGGTACATCCGCTCCCCAGCCTCGAACGGGTCGGCGACGAAACGTTCGGCGCTGAGACCGGGACGACCGAGATAGCCGCGGGCCAGTTGGACACCGGCCAGATACAGTTCGCCGACCACGCCGGGCGGGACCGGGCGCAGCCGCTCGTCGAGGACGTAGACCCGGGTGTTCCACACGGGCGCGCCGATCGGCACCGTGTCCTGCTCGGGCGCGCACGGCCAATGGGTGACATCCACCGCGGCCTCGGTCGGACCGTACAGGTTCTGCAGCGCGGGGACCGAATCACCCAGCGCCGCATGGAAATCGCGCACGGTCGCCGCGGGCAGCGCCTCACCGCTGCAGAAGACCCGGCGCAGGCAGCCGCAGCCGCGCACATCGGTGTCGGTGACGAACACCGACAGCATCGAGGGCACGAAATGGGCCGTGGTGACGCCCTTCTCGGCGATCAGTGCGGCCAGGTACGCCGGGTCCCGGTGCCCGTCGGGGGCGGCGATCACCAGCCGCGCCCCGATCTGTAACGGCCAGAAGAACTCCCACACCGACACGTCGAAGGTGGCGGGCGTCTTCTGCAACACCGCGTCGGTCGCGTCGAGGGGGTACTCGTGCTGCATCCAGCGCAGCCGGTTCACGATGGCGGCGTGGGAGACGCCCACGCCCTTGGGTTTTCCGGTGGAGCCGGAGGTGAAGATCACGTAGGCGAGGTGGTCTGGGCGCAGGGGCGCGCGCCGGTCGGCGTCGGTGATCGGATCGGTCGCGTGACCGGAGGCGTCGAGCGTATCGATGCCGACGCGCTCGACCCCGGCCGGGAGTCGGACCTCGTCGCGGGCGGCGGTGAGCACGCACAGCGGGCGCGCGGCGTCGAGGATGTGGGCGGTGCGTTCGGCGGGATGGTCGGGATCGATCGGCAGATACGCCGCGCCCGCCTGGGTGATCGCGTACATGCCGACGAGCAGATCGATGCCGCGTCGAATCGCCAGGCCCACCACGGTATCCGGGCCCGCGCCCCGCGCGATCAGCGCGCGGGCGCAGCGGTTCGCGCGGGCGGCGAACTCGGCGTAGGTCAGGGTCTCGTCGCCGAATTCGAGCGCGACGGCGTCGGGGCAGGCCGCGGCGCGGGTGGCGAACAGGTCGGCCAGCGTGCCCTCCTGGCGCGCGACCGCGGTCGAATTCCATTGCCGCAGTACCCGATCGCGTTCGGCGTCGGTGATGACGGGCAGTGCGGTGACGGCGGCGTCGGGGTCCCCGGCGAGGACGCGGCCCAGGTAATCGAGGAAACGGCCGTGGTGCGCGGCGACCTCGGCGGCGCCGTAGAGTTGGGGGTTGGCCTCGAAGTCGACGTGGATGCGGTTGCCCTCGCCGTTGTAGAGGTTGATCGACAGATCCTCCACCGGTCCGGTGGCCAGCACGTTGAGCGAGCCGACGAGGCCGCCGAAGCGCAGTTCGCTGTGGAACAGCATGATGTTGACCATCGGCCCGAAGAAGCCGCGGGCGTCGCGGGAGTAGCCGCAGTCGCGTCTGATGTCGTCGTGGCGATACCGCTGATGCCGCAGCGCGCCCGTGATCTGCAATTCGGCGGTGCGCACCACCTGGCGGAAGCTGGTGTCGTCGTCGAAGCGCACGCGGATGGGTACGACATTGGACACCACGCCCGCCGAACGCCGCAGGGCCACCGTGGTCCGCGCGGAGACCGGCAGGCTCAGCACCACGTCCGGATTGCCGGTGGCCGCCCGCGCGTAGCAGGCCAGCGCCGCCACCACCAATGCCGAAGGCTGCGTACCGAATTCGCTCGCGACCTCCGCCAGCCGGGCCTCGACCGCCTCGTCCAGCACGGCCGTGGCCAGGCGGCGGCCCGCGTCCGGCGTGCCGGCGGCGATCGCGGTGCCGGACAGGCTCATCGGCGCGCCGACGCCCGCGAGCTGTTCGAGCCAGTACTCGCGGTCGGCGCGGAAGCGGCTGGTGTCGCGGTAGCGGGACTCCTCGAGGTAGAGCTCGGCCAGCGGGGTCGCGCGGGAGGCCACCGGTTCGGTGCGCTGTTCCAGGGCCGTGTAGATCTCGGCCGTGCGCAGCAGCGCGTTCATCGCGCCGTAGCCGTCGATGACGATGTGATGCGCCCGCGCGTACCAGATGTAGTCCTGATCGCCGGTGCGCAGCACGACATTCGCGGTGAGCGGGTCGCGTTCCAGATCGATGGGGGTGGCCGCGTCGTCGGTCATCCAGCGCAGCGCGGCGGCGCGCGGATCGGCCTCGTGCCGCAGATCGATGCGGGCCCAGCCCGGTCGGCGCGCGGGATCGATCACCTGGTGCGGCACGCCGTCGATCTCCAGCAGGCGGACCTGGCCCACCTGGGATTCGGCGCCGAAACGTTCGATGGCGTAGAGCAATCGGCCGACGTCGAGATCGCCGTGGATCTCGACGTACTGCGCGATGGTGAGCGGCACGTCGGGCCGGATGCGCTGGGCGTACCAGAGAGCGGTCTGCGCGGGTGAGAGAGAGAAGGGCGGTGCTGAGAGTTCGCCGGAGGGGCGGTGGTCGACCCGATCCGTGGCCAATGAACTCATCAATCACTCCGTTTCTGCCGCCGTAGACGCATCTGCGCAAGCACCGCCACGGCCGGCGCGCGCAGCGCCGACCGTGATCGTGATTCACGTCCTATGATTCGGAGCATCGAGTCGGGCGGATCGGTAAGGTCCCCGACTTGTTTCGATTCGAACGACGTTGGCGGAGGCGATCTTCGAGAGGCTAACGAACCGCAACCGTCGATATCATAGGATGAAGATCAAGTAAACAGGCATGCTACGGCAGAAGCAAGTCACACGTTGGTAATTCAGCTAAGTTCGGGCGAATATTACGAAACGTCCGCTGCCGCCGTGCCCGCGCGGTCGCGGTCACGGGTACGCCCGAAAGGTGCGCGCGCCGGGGCGATCCCGTGCCCGGCTACGCGTCGACCCGACCCTCGGCGGGCGCGGGCGATGCGGGCCGCGAGGTTCGCCGCCGGATAGCCGCAACGCCGACGGCGAGCGCGCCGACGACCACCAGCAGGCGTTCCGGCAGCGGGCCCAGCCGGGTGGCGGGGGTGGTGGCGTCGCGCAGTGGGAGCGTCGCCACGAGGGCGGCGGGAACGAACTGCTCGGTCTGCAGAGTGACCGTGCCGTCGGCGGCGATGATGGCGCTCACCCCCGTGGTGGCCGAAACGACCAGGGCGCGGCCGTGTTCCACCGCGCGCACGCGGGACATGGCCAGCTGCTGATAGGTCATCTCGCTGCGCCCGAAGGTGGCGTTGTTGGTGGGCACGGTGAGGATCTGGGCGCCCGCGCGCAGGGAGTCCTCGAAGGCGCGGTCGAAGGCGACCTCGTAGCAGGTGGCCACGCCGATCGCGACGGGCGGACCGCCGCGGGCGGGCGTCGCGTGCACGACGCCGTCGCCGTGGCCGGGCACGAAATAGCCGGCGCGGTCGGCGTATTTCGAGAAGTGCCGGAAGAAGTCCCGATAGGGCAGGTACTCGCCGAAGGGCTGCACGATCTTCTTGTCGTGCCGCTCCCCCACCCGGTCACCGTCCCACACCAGAACCGAATTGGTGGTGGTGTCGTCGTCGTTGACCAGGACCGCGCCGACCAGGATGGGCGCGTGGACGCGGCGGGAGACGGCGGTGATCTCCGCGGCCGCGTCGGAATTGCGCAAAGGGTCGATATCGGACGAATTCTCCGGCCAGATCACCACATCCGGCCGCGGCGCCCGCCCGGCATCGATCGCGCGGGCCAACTCCTCGGTGCGGCGGACGTGATTGTCGAGGACGGCGCGGCGCTGGGCGTTGAAGTCCAGACCCAGGCGCGGCACGCTGCCCTGGATCGCGGCGACCGTGATCGGCCGGTTACCGTCGTCCGGGGCGGGCAGCGCGGCCCGGAGGATCACTCCGGTACCCGGGATGATAACCACAAGTGTTGCGACGGCGAAAATTCCGCGGCGCAGGCCGGGCGCGTCGCGGCGGTACACGCGAATGGCCAAGGCGGCCAACAGGGTTCCGGTGAGCGCGACCGCGAAGCTCACCACGGGCGCGCCGCCGAGCATCGCCAGCGGGAGATACCAGCCGTCAGCCTGCCCGAACGCCAGCCTGCCCCAGGGGAATCCGCCGAAGGGGAAGCTGGATCGTCCCCATTCGGTGAGCGACCACACCGTCGCCACCCACAGCGGCCAGCCCGGCAGGCCGCCGACGAGCCGGGCCGCGAGCCCGAACAGTCCGACGTAGACCGCGCAGGCCGCGGAGAGTCCGAGCCACGGGACGGGGCCGACGTAGATTCCGGTCCACGGCAGCAGCGGCAGGAAGAAGGCCAGCCCGCCGAGCATGCCGTAGCCGAATCCGCCGCGCGGGCGACCCTCGCCGCGCACGGCGAGGGTGAGCAGCGCGATGCCCAGCGGGGCGAGATACCAGCAGGTGCGCGGGGGGAAGCTGGCGAAGATCAGCAGGCCCGCCGCGACGGACAGCAGACTGCGGCCGAGGACGGGGTGGCGGGTCCAGAACCCGCGGATCGCGTCGATCGAATGTGCCCGCGTCCCGGACGAATCGGACTCACTCATCGCGGGCACTCGGGCGATCTCGGCACGCGGCCGATGCTACGGACCGTTGGTACATCCGTCCCACCGGGGTGTGAACAGTTCATGCCCGGTAGATCGTCTCGCCGCGGTGGACGGTGCGCAGGCAGGTGGGCAGGGGCGCGTCCGGATCGAGGCGGGGCAGGCCGGGCACGCGCGAACGCGGGTCGGTGGACCAGCGCTGCACCGAATCCGAGGCGGCGGCGACCACCAATTCGCTTGCGTCCCAGATGGCGTACGAGGCGGGCGCGCCCGGGACGAGGGTGCCCGCGATGCCGTCGCGGACGCCGCCCGCCCGCCACGCGCCCCGGGTGGCGGCGGCGAAGGCGGCGCGCGGGGAGAGGTGGTGGCCGGGGGTGCGGTGGTGGGCGGCGGCGCGCACGGCCGCCCAGGGATCGAGGGCGGTGACGGGTGCGTCCGAGCCGATGGCCAGGGCGACGCCCGCGGCGGCCAGGGCGGAGAACGGGTTCAGCGCGGCGGCGCGGTCGGGGCCGAGGCGCTGGGCGTACATGCCGTCGGGGCCGCCCCAGGCGGCGTCGAAGCCGGGTTGCACGCTGGCGATGACGCCGAATTCGGCGAGTTTCGCGATCTGGTCGGCGTCGAGCAGTTCGGCGTGTTCGAGGCGGTGACCGCGGGCGGCGACGGCGGGCGTGCCCAGTTCGGCGGCCACCCGCGAAAAGCCTTGCAGCACAGCGTCGATCGCGCCGTCGCCGATGGCGTGGAAGCCGGCCTGCAGGCCCGCTTCGGTGCAGGCGCGCACGTGGGCGGCGATGGCGTCGGCGTCGAGGTAGCCGACGCCGGTGGTGTCGCGGTCGGCGTAGGGGGCGCGCAGCCAGGCGGTGTGCGAGCCGATCGAACCGTCGACGAACAGGTCGCCCGCCAATCCGTGCACGCCCAGTTCCTTGGTCAGGGCGGCGGCCTCGCCCGCGTCGCGCACGGCTTCACCCCAGTAGGCGCGGACCTCGACGCCGTGGGGGAATTCGAGCAGTTCGGTGACGTCGGCGCGGCCGGAGATCTCCGGACCCGCGCATTCGTGGACGGCCACGACCCCGTGTGCGGCCGCGTGATCCAGCGCCGCGCGGCGGGCCCGGTCGCGCTGCGCGCGGTCCATTCGCTCGATCATGGCCTGCCGCACCAGGTGATGGGCCTCGGCGCGCAACGGTTCGCCGGGGGTGTAGCCGGTGGCGGAGCGCACCCGCGGCACGGCGTCGAGCATCGCGGTCGACACCACGGCCGAATGTGCGTCCACCCGAACGAGATACGCGAGCCTGCCCGGCCCCACGGCCGCGTCGATCTCCTCGCGCGTCGGCGGCCGACCCTCCGGCCAACTCGTCTCGTCCCACCCCTGTCCCGTCAGCACCGCGTCGTCGTGCGCCGCCGCGTACTCCCGCACGAGTTCCAGACACTCCCCCAGCGACCCCGCCCCCGACAGATCCAACCCGATGAGCCGCAACCCCAACCCCGTCACATGCACATGCGGATCCACGAACCCCGGCGCCACGAACGCCCCGTCCAACTCCACCACCTCGGCCTCGGGATGCAACGCCCGCCCCGGCCGATCCGCCCCCACCCACACCACGATCCCATCACTGACCGCCATAGCGGTCGCATCCGGCGAACTCGAACTATGGATCCGACCCCCCACCAGCAACCGCGTACTCACCCCGCCGAGTCTGCCACCCCACCCCCACCACCCCACCCGCACCCCTTATTCGAATCCGCACCCGTTGTATAGCCCTGCAACGGGTGCGGATCCGAATAAAGGGTGCGGCTGGGTTGCTGTCCACCTGGGTCGCCCAAGCTTTCGGTGGGGTCAGTCTCACCCCTATCCCTGGCCGGGCGCACCAATCCCTGTCCCCGCCCGGCCTCTATCGCTGCCCGGCGTTTGTCCCTGCCCGGCGTTTGTCCCTGCCCGGGCCTGTCTCGACCCGGCCCGGCATCTGTCCCTACCCGGCGTCTGTCCCTACCCGGCCTCTGTCTCGGCCCGGCCTCTGTCTTGGCCCCGCCCTGCCCGGCCTTCGGCCGGGCAGGGACAGGGGCTGGGCCCGGACAGCGCTCAGTTCGCGTCGATGATGCGGTGGGCTCGGCCTTGGCCGTCGTCGTAGTACTCGTGGGTGACCGTGGCGTCGATGATGTCGCCGGTGGGGTCGATGACGACGCCGCGGTAGCGGGGGGAGGTGGCTAGGCGGGTGGCCTGGCGGGCGGCGAAGGCGGTGAGGAGGGGGCGGAGGAGGGCGCGGGTGGGGAGGAGGAACAGGAGGGCCGCGAGGGAGGTGAGGAGGCCGGGGACGAACATGAGGACGGCGCCGACCGCTACCAGGAAGCCGTCGGCCACGGCGGTGCCGGGGGCGATCTCGCCGCGGCTCGCGCGGCGGAACTGGTCGAAGACCTTGCGGCCCTGGGCGCGGACCAGGACGAGGCCCAGGCCGGAACCGAGGATGAGCAGCAGGATGGTGGGTACGACACCGAGGACGTGGCCGACCACGACCAGGGTGGCGACCTCGGCGACCAGATAGAGGGCGAACAGCAGGGCGGGCATGGCGGTCCTTTCGGCGACTCTCTACCCGATCCAACGCGCGGATGTCCGAATTTTCTCCCGCCCGGCCTGTGGGGTGACTGAGAATTCAGGCGCCGGGCCGCACGAGGCCCGTCTCGTAGGCGAGCACCACCGCCTGCACCCGGTCGCGCAGATTCAGTTTGGTGAGCACCCGGCCCACGTGCGTCTTGACCGTCGCCTCGGACAGATACAGCTCGGCGGCGATCTCGGCGTTGGAGCGCCCGGCGGCGATCTGCTCGAGCACCTCGCGTTCGCGGGCGGTGAGCACATCGAGCACCGACGGATCGCGCATGCCGCCGGGGTCGTCGGCGATGAGCCGGTCCAGCAGCCGCTTGGTCACCTTCGGTGAGACCACCGCGTCCCCGGCGGCCACGCTGCGAATGGCCGAGATGAGGTCCTCGGGTGGCGTGTCCTTGAGCAGGAAGCCGCTCGCCCCGGCGCGCAGCGCGCCCAGCGCGTGCTCGTCCAGATCGAACGTCGTCATCACCAGAACCCTGCTGCCGCAACCGGATTCGAGGATCTGCGCGGTCGCGGTCACGCCGTCGACGACCGGCATCCGGACATCCATCAGCACCACGTCGGGCACGAGATCCACGGTGTGCCGCACGGCCGCCGCCCCGTTGTCGGCCTCGCCGATCACCTCGATGTCGGGATGCGCCCCGAGGACCATCTTCAGCCCGGCCCGCATCAGCTCCTGATCGTCGACGACGAGAACGGTGATCGGCACGCCCTCAATCTATCGGCCGCGCCAACGGGATGGTGGCACGCACCCGCCAACCGCCCTCGGGCCGCCGCCCCGCCTCGAGCGTGCCGCCGAGCACCGCGATCCGCTCCCGCATCCCGACCAGTCCCAGCCCGCTGCCGATGATCCCGCCGCGCGGACCCGCGGCCTCGGTGCCGCAGAGCGGACCGGAGTCGATCACCTCCACCAGGACGTCGTCGGCGCGGCGGCGCACTTTGACCCACGCGGTGGGATCGGTCCCCGCGTGCCGGAAGGTGTTGGTGAGCGACTCCTGCACGATGCGGTGCACACCGAGGCTCACCTCGGGTGTCACGTCGTCGAGTTCGCCGGTGAGTTCCAGTTCGACGGCCAGCCCGGCGTTGCGCATCATCTCCACGACCTTCGCCAGGCCCGCGGTGCCGTGCTGCGGGAGTTGTTCGGGGGCGTGCTCGGTCCGCAGCAGCGCGACCGTGCGGCGCAGTTCCCGCAGGGCGTCGCGCCCGGTCGCGGCGATGGTGGCCAGCGCTTGTTCGGCGGCGTCGGGGTCGCGGCGCAGGGCGTACTTCGCGCCGTCGGCCTGGACGACGATCACGCTCACCGCGTGCGCGACCACGTCGTGCAGTTCGCGGGCGATGCGAGTGCGTTCGACCGAAACCGCTTCGTGCGCACCGCGTTCCCGGTCGTAGTCGGCGACGGCCAGCCGCGCGGCGACCTCGCTGTCGTAAGCGTGTCGCGCGCCGAGGAATTCGGCCAGCGTCCAGCACAGCGCGTAGTACAGGGTCAGGAACGCGAAGGTCGAGCCCACGACCTGGCCGCCCAGCGTCACCGACAACACCCCGTCCGCGGTCAGCCCGGCCAGGTAGATCAGCCCGTCCCGGCGGCCCACGTAGGCGACCAGCGTGTAGAGCATGATCCCCAGCGCCAGCAACGCCGGATACTCCGGCTCGTCGTGCACCACGGCATCGATCACCGTGACCGTCAGAGACAACGACAACAGCGCCGCGGCCGCCGCCCGCGGATACACCCGGCGCAGCACCAACGGCAGCGGGATCAGCACGCTCACCAGCAGATCGATGTAGAGATGGGTACTCGAGCGCCAGGCCAGCACATCGATCACCAGCAGCGCGAAGGCCAGGATCGAATCGGCCACCACGGGTTTGCCGCGCAGCCAGAGACTGAATCGACGCACGGCCCCAGCCTATGCGCCGCGCCCGCCGCACCGGGTTGTCCGGTGATTTGCCGGATTCCTCCGATGTCTGATTGTCTCGGCGGCGTGGATTTCGCGGACTGGGCGGCGCTGGTGTCGGCGGCGACCGCGGCCGGCTGGGTCGACGCGGTGGTCGGCGGCGGCGGGCTGATCATCCTGCCGACCCTGCTGCTGGTCGCCCCGACCCTGGCCCCGCAGACCGTGCTGGGCACCAACAAACTCGCCGCGTTCTGCGGAACCAGCGCGGCGGCAGCCACTTTCGCGCGCCGGGTGCCGATGAACTGGCGCGTGCTGGTGCCGGGCGCGCTCGTCGCCGCGATCGCCTCGGCCGCCGGATCGGCCGCGGTGGGGCTGATCGAACGCCGGTTCTTCATCCCGATCGTGATGGTGGTGCTGGCCGCGGTGGCGCTCGTCGTGACGTTGCGGCCCTCGATCGGGGTCACCCTCGCCACGCATCCGCCGACCCGGCGCAAGACGGTGCTGGTGGTGTTGCTCGCGGCGGGGCTGATCGGTTGTTACGACGGCCTGATCGGACCGGGCACCGGAACGTTCCTCATCATCGCGTTCGCCACGCTGCTGGGCACGGAGTTCGTGCGCGCGGCGGCGATGGCGAAGGTGATCAACTGCGGTTCCAATCTGGGCTCGCTGGCGCTGCTCGCGGCCACCGGGCACGTGCTGTGGGCGCTGGGCCTGGTGATGGCGGTCGCGAATATCGCCGGGGCCGTGGTGGGTTCGCGCATGGCGCTGGCGCGCGGGGCCGGATTCGTGCGCGCGGTGCTGCTGATCGTGGTGGCGGGCATGGTGATTCGACTGGGCTGGCAGCAGTTCGGCTGAGTCAGCGCACCATCTCGGCGGTCATGTGCCGCCCCGAGGACAGCCAGGGCGCGAGGACGCGGGAGGTGGTCTCGCGAATCTTGTGGTGCAGCCGATCGCCGTCCTCGATGGCGTACCGGCCGGAGAACAACACGGTCAGCGCGCCCGACACCGCGCCCACGACCGCGCCGACCAACGCGGCCGCGCCGACCTCGTCGAGTTCGTCGGGGAACGCGGTGCGCAACTGCCGGGCGATCTCCTGCTGGGCGGCCAGCTGCGCGTGCGCGGCGCGGCCGCTCACCGCGGGCACCGTGCGCGAAACCCGCGCGCGCAGTACCGCGATGCGGGCGGCGAGATCGTCGCCGATGTGGTCGCCGGGGTTGTCCCCGGCCGCGCGTAAGGCGCGTAGGAGCACCTCGACGGGCCGTTCGTCCGGGCGCCGGGTGGCGATGGCGTGGACGGCGGCCTGCACCCGATCGTCGGGTTCGGGGAAGAGCAGCTCCTCTTTGCTCTCGAAGTAGTTGAAGAACGTGCGCGTGCCCACCTCGGCCGTCGCGGCGATGTCGGCGACGGTGGTCGCCTCGTAGCCACGGCGCTCGAACAGGTCGACGGCGGCCTCGAGGATGGCGCGACGGGTACGTTCTCGTTTACGGTCACGGAGTGCGGATGGCGGCACGCGGGCAGACAGTACGGCATGGATCGGCGAACACGCGGCAAGCTGCGTGTCGTGCGCGTTCTTCACCTTGCGCCAGGCCGCATTTCGTGCGGGTTTGCACTCGATGCCGGTTTGCACGGCGTGTCGCGCGGGCGTGGCCGCTCACCTGGCGTTCCGGTTGAACCCGACGTTCACCAGCGGTTAGCGTGTCCGGGGTGAGCATCGCTACCCGGGACGTGGACGAACAGTTCCGCGCGCTACCGCTGGCCGCGCTGGCCGACGCCGCGCTCGCCGCGGCGCGCGCCGCCGGTGCCGAACACGCCGATCTGCGCGTGCATCGGCTCGTCACCCAGTCGATCGCCCTGCGCGACGGCCGGGTCGAATCCGTCCACGACGCAACCGATCTGGGCTTCGCGGTGCGCGTGATCGTCGACGGCACCTGGGGTTTCGCCTCGCACGCGGATCTGACCCCCGCGACGGCCGCCGACGTGGCGCGCCGGGCCGTGGCGGTCGCGACCACGCTGCGCGCGTTGAACCGCGAGCGGGTGGAGCTGGCCGCGGAGCCCGCCTACGCCGACGCGTCGTGGGTCTCGTCGTACGCGATCGATCCGTTCGCGGTGCCGACCCGCGAGAAAGTGGCGCTGCTACAGGACTATTCGGAGCGGCTGTCGGCCGCCGACGGCGTCGATCACGTCACCGCGTCGGTGTATCAGGTCAAGGAGCAGGTCTTCTACGCCGACACCGCCGGTTCGTCGATCACCCAGCAACGGGTGCGGCTGTATCCGCAACTGGAGGCGGTGACGGTCGATCCGGCGGCGGGGCGGTTCGAGACGATGCGCACGCTGGCCGCCCCGGCCGGGCGCGGCTGGGAGTACGTCACCGGCGCGGACGGGGTGTGGGACTGGCCGGGCGAACTCGCGCGGATCCCGGAGTGGCTGGCCGAGAAGGTCAAAGCCCCCACCGTCGAACCCGGCCCGACCGATCTGGTCATCGACCCGACGAATCTGTGGCTGACCATTCACGAATCCATCGGCCACGCCACCGAATACGACCGGGCCATCGGCTACGAATCCGCTTACGCCGGAACGTCGTTCGCCACGCCCGACAAGCTGGGCACGCTGCGCTACGGCACCCCGATCATGCACGTCACCGGGGACCGGACCGAGGAATTCGGCCTGGCCACGGTCGGATTCGACGACGAGGGCGTGGCCGGGCAGCAGTGGGATCTCATCCGCGACGGGGTCCTGGTGGGCTACCAGCTCGATCGGGTGTTCGCGCCCCGGCTCGGGCTGGACCGCTCCAACGGCTGCTCTTACGCCGACTCCGCGCATCACGTGCCCATCCAGCGCATGGCCAATGTCTCGCTGCGGCCCGATCCGGCGCGCGACACCAGCACCGAGGAGCTGATCGCGGGGGTCGAGGACGGCCTCTACATCGTCGGCGACAAGTCCTGGTCGATCGATATGCAGCGCTACAACTTCCAGTTCACCGGTCAGCGGTTCTATCGAATCCGCAACGGCCGCTTGACCGGTCAGGTGCGCGACGTCGCCTATCAGGCCACCACCACCGACTTCTGGGGCGCGATGGAGGCCGTCGGCGGCCCCTCGACGTGGGTGCTGGGCGGCGCGTTCAACTGCGGTAAGGCCCAACCCGGCCAGGTCGCGGCGGTCAGCCACGGCTGCCCGTCGGTGCTGGTGCGGGGGGTCAATGTGCTCAATACTCAGGCGGAGGCGGGGCGATGACGATCCCACACGGCGGTGCGGTGGTGGAACGCGCGCTGGCGGCCGCGCGCGCGGACGAGACGATCGTGATCGTGACCGACGCGCACGAGGCGTCGCTGCGCTGGGCCGGAAACTCCATGACCACCAACGGTTCCTCGGTGTCGCGGCAGTGGGCGGTCGTGTCGATCCTGCGGGCGGGACCGAACCATGCCCGGGTCGGCAGCGTGAGTTCGACCAGCGTCGACCCCGACGACATCGCGGCCGTGGTCCGCGCCGCCGAGGCCGCCGCCGCCGACGCCGAACCCGCGCGCGACGCCATGCCGCTGCTGGAGACCGGGCTCGCGGCGCCGGACTGGGCGGACGCGGCGGCCACCACCGGGATCGAGGTCTTCACCGATCTCGCCCGCGATCTGGCCATCGGATTCGAGGCCGCGGACCGCCTCTACGGCTTCGCCCACCACCAGTTGCACACCACCTGGCTGGGCACCTCGACCGGCATCCGCAGCCGCTGGACCCAGCCGACCGGATCGATCGAGATCAACGGCAAGCGCGGCGATCCCGACTCGGGGGCCAGCGCGTGGGTGGGCGCGGGCACGCTCGATTTCACCGATGTCGACACCGCGGCCCTGCTGGGCGAGCTGACCAAACGCCTCGACTGGTGCAAGCACCGGGTCGAGCTGCCCGCCGGGCGGTACGAGACCCTGCTGCCGCCCTCGGCGGTGGCGGATCTGATGATCGACATGGTGTGGTCGATGGAGGGCCGGGGCGCGCACGAGGGGCACACCGCGTTCGCCCGCGCGGGCGGCACGCGAATCGGCGAGCGGCTCAGCGACATTCCGCTCACCCTGTACTCCGATCCGTCGGCCGCCGGACTGGAGTATCGCCCGTTCGTCGCGACCAGCGCGTCCTCGGAGTCGGTGTCGGTGTTCGACAACGGGCTGCCCGCCGAGCGGGTCGACTGGATCCGCGAGGGGGCCGTGTCCTCGCTCATCTATCCGCGCGCGATCGCCGCCGAATACGACGCGCCCGTCACGGTTCCCGGCGAGAACCTGCTCATGACGGGCGGTTCGGACGCGACGCTCGACGATCTGGTCGCCCGCACCGAACGCGGGCTGCTGCTGACGTGCCTGTGGTACATCCGCGAGGTCGATCCGGCGACGCTGCTGCTCACCGGGTTGACCCGGGACGGGGTGTATCTGGTCGAGAACGGCACGGTCAGCGCGGCGGTGAACAACTTCCGCTTCAACGAGAGTCCGGTGGACCTGTTGCGCCGGGTCACCGAGGCCGGGGCCACCGAGGTCACCCTGCCGCGGGAGTGGAAGGACTGGTTCACCCGAACGGCCATGCCGCCCTTGCGGATTCCGGACTTCCACATGTCCTCGGTCAGCCGGGCCACCTGAGCGCGGCTGCTGAACGGTAACTCGCGGGCACGGATTCGGGCCGAACCGCCCCGGGGGACGGGTCCGCCTCGATACGATTCGAGAGGTGCGCCCACTCGTCGTTCGGGCCCGCGTCCTCGGGGCGGGTCCGCGGTGACCACGCCACCGCCGCGCAAACCGGATCACTCCCGGGAACCCGAGTCGATCCGGGCCTGGTTGTGCGCCCTGGAATCCGAGGCCGGCACGGGCTTCCACATCGAACGGGAACTCCGCCCGCCCTACGGCTGGAATCTCGTCGAGGAGGAGTCCGGGTCCGTGGTGTGCACCGGCAGCCTCGACAAACTCGACGAGTGGCTGCACAAGTGCCGCCCCGACGACCGCTGACTACGCCGCGCGCGGGCGCAGCCGGACCACGACCGTGCCGCGGGCGACGGCCGCGTGCAGCTGTTCGCGGTTGACGCCGCCGTCCGGATTCAGTTCGATGCCCGCGAACCGGCCGTGGGTCGGGTTGTGGCTCAGGATGATTCGGTACGGCTCCACCAGGGCCTCCTCATCGGAGATCACCTCCCAGTCCGCGAGCAGCGTGCGCCCGCGCCAGGTGATGCGCACGGGCTCGCCGGGTCGCAGATTGCGCCGCCATCCCGCCGCGGTGCCCACCAGCAGCGCGCCGTCGTGTTCGGCGTAGCCCACCGGATTGGCGTAGACGCGTCCGGTCTTGCGGCCGACGACGGTGACGATCATGAGCTTCCCGCTGAGCGCCCGGTGCAGCGGCGACCGCAGCAGGGCCCGCATGACGGAGTCGACGAGGGATTGGGCGCGCAGCCTGCTCGGCGGGGTCGTGGTCGGACTGGTCATCGACGAACACCTCCATTTACTGAGTGCATACTCAAAAAATACGGGGCAGTACGGCATACTGCAATAGTTCGACGAGGGTGAAGGAGACGATGTGACACCTCGGGGCCGCCCGCGCACGGGTGTGCGCGAGGCCGTGATCGACAGCGCGCAGCGGTTGCTGACCGAATCCGGGGTGGCCCGCCTGTCGACCAAGGAGGTCGCCGCGCGCGCCGGGGTCGCCGAATCGAGCATCTTCTATCACTTCGGTGATCGAATGGGGTTGCTGCACGCGGTGATCCAGCAGCATCTGCGGCCGTTGAAGGAGATGCTCGGCGAGCGTTCCGGCGCGGCCGACCTGCGCGCGGATCTGCTGGCGCTGGTGGCGACGCTCGAGGAGTTCTTCCTGGCGGCGATTCCGATCATGGCCGCGATCCTGTCCGACGCCGAACTGCGCGCGAGCTACGAGACACGCAGCCGCGACCTGGATCTGGGACCGCATCGGGCGGTGGACGCGGTGCTCGCCCAGCTCGCCCCGGGCGCGGCCGAACTGCGGCCCGCCGCGCTGCTGCTGGTCGGGGCGGCGCATCAGCGGGCACTGCAACGGCATCTCAGCCCGCCCGCGGCCCTGTCGGAGCTGCCGTCCGCCGACGCCGTCGTGGACGCGGCGCTACCCCTGTTCACCCCCGATCCGCGCCGGTGATCGATCCGCGCATCGGCTGTCGCGACCGGCGCGCGTGTGACAGAATCGCCCCACCGGTTCGATCGCGATGCCTGCCGGGCCGCGGATTCCGCGGATATCGTGCGCGAATGCCTTGTCGCCCAAGGGGTTCGGAACTCCGCCGATATCGACGGGAACCGCGAGGGCCGCGGACGCGTCCAAGCGATCGCAGGGAACACAGTCGAGCGGGGACAGCATGCAACACAGCGGCGGTTTCGGTCCTTTGATCGAACAGGCCAGGGCGGGGGCGGTTTCGCTGAAGGCCGATCCGGAGGCGTTCCTCGCGCTGGACCGCGCGATGCGCAAGCGCAAGTCCGATATCGAGGCCATTCAGCGGCTCACTCGTTCGGTGGCGCAACACGAGTCGTGGGGGCTGGGCGAACAGGCCAGCGTGCTCACCTCGGCGCAGGCGATGGTGCGGCGGTTCCGGGAGAAGGCCGCGGGCGGTCCGGCCAGCGCGACCGAGACCTTGCAGAGCCACTGGCAGGTCGCCGACGAACTCCAGACGCTGTTCCGCGCGATCCGGGAACGCCTGGAGCAGACCGACGCCGACTTCGCCGCCCGCATCCGCGCCGCCGAGGCCGCCCAGCAGACCGGGGAACTGGCATGACCGAGTACGACCAGCCCGCCGTCACCGATCCCGAGAACGTCGACGCCCTCACCCACCGCCAGATCTACGACGCCTTCCAGACCGTCGCCGACCGCAGCTCCGATGTGGTGGGCACATGGACCCAGGCGCACAGCCAGTGGCGCGATTCGACCGACGAGATGTTGCGCGCCGTGCGCGGCGCGGTCGACGGCAAGTGGACCGGCACGGCGGCGGAGACGGCCGTCACCACGTTGTCCGGGTACACGCAGCAGGCCGGGCAGTTGGGCGAGCTGTTCGAGCAGACCGGGCAGGCCGTCGCCACCACGGCCCAGGCCGCGCTGACGACCAAGTCCTACATCCCGGAACCGCCGACCCCCACCGCCGACCCGAAGCAGGATCCGACGGGTTACGACACCCAGTCGCGGGCGGCGCAGAAGGCGCAGGACGACGCGCGGCAGGTCATGTTGCAGCGGTACGTCATTCCGTTCACGGATCAGTCCGGGAAATTGCCGACGTTTCCGGCGGCGATGGAGGTGGGGTCCGGGGCGGCCGCGGCGACGGGGGATTCGGTCAGTTCGCTGTTGGGGAGTGGGGTGGGCGAGGATTCGCCGGTGACGGCCGGGTCCGTGTCCGGGATTCCGCGGAACGGGGCCGATTCCGCGTCGACCGGCTCGGACATTCCGGCGCACGGATCGATCACGACCGCCTCGTACATGACGGGTCAACTGCCGCACGGCGATTCGGCACCGGTCCTCCCGGCGTCCTACACGCCGTCGGACAAGCCCGGCGGATCGCACAGCGACGGCTTGTGGTCCCCTCCTGCCGACGAGACCCACGGCACCCTGGTGTCGGCCACGGCACCCCCTGCCCAAGAACCAGCCCCTTCCCAGCCCCACATCTCTCCCCTCCCCCAGAGCACGACCGCCCCGCTTCCTCCCGAAACCCTCACGGCCACAGACAACGTCGCCCCGGCCGCCACCCTCCCCTCCTCGGCCCCCGCCCTTCCGGTCACCGACCACAACGCCCCCGCACCCCAACCAAACACCGCCACTCCGCCCCCGAACACCCCCACCCCTCTCACCCCGAACGCACCCACGTCCCACGGCCTCCCCGCTCCAGCGCCGAGCACCCCTGGCCCCTCCTCGCCACCGAGCGCGCCCGCGCCGGGAGGCAGCACGTTCACTCCCACCCCGACCACACCGAACCCCGCACTACCGCACACACCCACAGCACCGAATGCGCCCGGGCCGAACACCTTCGCTCCCGCCCCGAGCACACCGAATCCGTCGCTACCCCACACACCCGCCACACCGAATGCGCCCGGGGGCAGTGCGCCCACCCCAGGCACACCGAATCCGTCACTACCCCACACACCCGCCACACCGAATTCGCCCGGGAGCAATGCCCCCACCCTGGGCACACCGAATCCGTCGTTGCCGCAGACACCCGCGACACCGAATTCGCCCGGGGCCAATACATTCGCCCCCACCCCGAATCCGTCGCTACCGCACACACCCGCGACACCGAGCGCGCCCGGGAGCAGTACCTTCGCCCCCGCGCCGAGCCCCTCGATCCCGCAGACACCCTCGACACCGAATGTGCCTGCGCCCGGGGCCAACACGTTCGCTCCCGCGCCGAGCCCAGCGAGCCCCGTGGTGCCGCACTCGCCCGCCGCACCGGATGTGCCTGCGCCACAGGGCAATACACCCGCCCCCGGGCCGGGCCTGTCTTCCCATACGCCCAGTTCACCGGTTTCGCCTGGGCCGCAGGGCAATTCGGTCGCGCCCACCCCGGTTCCATCGGGGCCGCAAACGCCTGTCGCGCCCGCGCCGAGTCCTTCTGCCCCGCAGACGCCCATCACGCCGGGTCCCCAGAGTGGTCCGGCTCCGAGTGCGCCCGCTCCCTCGGGTTCCTCGGTGCAGGGCGGGGCGAGCGGATCATCGGGGTCGCCCGGTGCGCCGAGTTCGGGAGGTGGCGGGTCGGCTCCGCAGACGAATGCGCCTGCGGGACCGGGGCTTTCGGCTCCGCGTCATGCGCCTTTCGTGCCGGTGCCACAAGGGGGTGTGGTGCCGCATGTTCCGTCGCTGCCGGTTCCGGATGGTGGGGCGCCCCCGGCCGGGGGTGGATCTCCGGCACCGGGCGGGGCCGCGCCGCACGCCCAGGTACCACCGAATCAGGGTGGCGTACCCGGACAGTCGCCCGGGGCGGACCACGGGGCCGATTCGACGCGGCCGAATCTTCCGCCCGCACCCCACGGTTCGCCCGATCCGGCGCGGCCCGGCACTCCGCCGCCCGCGCCCCACGGCTTGCCGGATTCGGCGCGCCCCGGCACCCCGCCGCCCGCACCGCCGAAGCCGGTTCCCCCTGCGCCGCTGGTGAATACGCCCGAGCCTCCGCCGACTGGGGAGGCGGTCGGGGTGGAGGAGCCCGTCGACATCATGCCGGAGGCCGGGCCGGCGGCGGCGGGGGTGATCGGGGCCGCGGCGGTGCATGCCGCCGATGACGTTCCGCCCGCACATTCCGATGAGCATCGGATGCCGCGGATTCGGGTGCGGTTCACGGGGGATCGGGATCGGATGGGCCGGAAGTACGAGGGACGACGGGAGACCTCGGGGGCGGATCCGGGTAAGGATCAGAACGTCCCACCGACGATCGGCGAGTAGCGATGGCAACCTGGTCGTTCGATATGGAGGAGTTCGCGGCGCTCTGGTACGGCCCGGCCAACGATCGCATGCTCTATCCGCTCGACTATCTGTCCAGGTTCAGCCACGTCAACGAGCGCGACGAGTTCTGGGCTCGGGTGCGCGCGGAGTACTCCGAGCACGGCCGCCTCGGCTGGAACGAGGCCGACCTGCTGCGGCGGGCGTTCACCGTCCTCACGGCCCCGGAGGCGTGGGCCGAAATACACGGCGTCTCCGACGAATTCGGCCCGCTCCGCGTCGCCGCCGCCCGCCACGACCGCCACGCCGCCCTCGCCGTCCAGTTCACCCGCGACCCCCGCATCGAACTCACCATCACCACCGCCGAACAACTCCCCGCCCGCCTCCTCGGCCACCTTCCCCCGACCCCGCCCGGCACCCTCCCCGCCGAGGCCTTCGTAGCCGCCGACCTCTACCCCGAGAACCAGCCCACCCTGCACTACCCCGGCGACTCCACCCCCCTCCAGCGCTACCGCCGCCTGGTCCGCCGCCCCGCCACCGGAGCGGGCGTCATCACCGTCTTCCGCGGCCCCCGCCACGTCGGCAACCGCCAACCCCGCAAGGTCGGCACGGTCCGCTGGTACGACATAGAGAACGACGGCCGCTACCTCGAAACCGGCACCCGCACCCTCACCGTCCGCCCCGCCGAACCCCCCACCCTCCAAGCCGCCCTCACCCGCCTCCTCGACCACGCCCTCACCGAGTACCGCGAATACATCGAGGACACAACAACTTTCCCCGCCTCCCTCCCCACGCCGGTCACCCGCCATCCCTGATTCAATGCCCTGTGCGATAGGTGGCGTACCGCTCGTGTTCATAGCTGCCGAAGGAGCCGGGAACCGTGTGCACGGGCAGCTCCGCGAAGTCCACGATGCCGACGTCCGCGTAGTCTCGGCTGTCGGGATAGAACGTCTTGGTCATGCGGAATCTCTCGCCGGGAGCGCACGTCACGGTGATACGGCCGGGGACCGCGTATTGCCGCATCGGTGGCGTATGGTCCCCGTACATCGACCTGCCGGGCGCGTAGTCCCCGAATTCCACCGTCGTTTTCGAGCAGATCCGGGTGCCGGTGGGGCGAGCGTCGACCAGGACCCCGCTGTAGCGTCCGTTCGGGTCGATGAATCCGTAGAACTGACTGGACCCGCCGTCGGGCTCCATGACATCGGTCCATTCCCACCCGCGCCACGACGTGCGCGGATCGAGCTGACTGCCGATCAGGCTGGGGAACAGGCTCATTCGCCAATATTCGCCGCGCCAGCCGGTGACATCGATGGTGCGGCCGTTCATCGTGACGCTGCCGGTCACCCGACTGTTGATCACGGCGTCGACATCCGTGGGTTCGGTGCCGTCCCCGTCGACGGGAACCCGATAGAAGGATCCGGGCACGGGATGGTCCGCGGTGAAGTCGGCCGAGACTAGAGGGGACCGGGCCATTACGTGCCAGCTGTTCGACGTGGGAGCGTAATCGATGGCGAAACTGGCTGACCGTATTCCGGGTTCGCTGTCGACCCGCGCCCACTCCGGCCAAATACCGCCCGGGCCAACGTCTTTCAGCGCCAGCGACCCGTTGCCGAACGGGAATTGCGGCGTGGTCGCGTTGGCCTCGTCCACGATGGCCCAGACGAACGGGTTGCTCTGTCCGATGCGGCGGGGCGCGGGCCAGAGGGTCTCGGTATCGACCACGAACAGCGAGTGCCTCGGGTCGGCGGGGTCCTTCAGCATCCACCACGAGGCGACGACGTCGCCGTTCAACCGGTCCGGTGCCGTGTCAGCCGGTGTGGCCACCCGGGCCGCGGCGTCCGGCGGCGTGGGCGAGGTGTCGTAGGAGGTCGGTTCGTCGAATGGGAGATCCGCGGTCGCCGGGTCGGCGATCGCGGCGGCGTGGATGGTCAACGCCGGAACCGACCATGCGATGACCAGTGCCGCGGTCGCCAGTCGCCTGGGCAGGGCCGATCGCCGAGAGCGGTCAGTTCTATTGGGCGTCATGGTAATTCCTCGTTCCGGTCGAGTCCTCGGCGGTCATGCCGACGAGGCGCGCGCTCGCGCGCCACAGCGCTTCGATCCGGACGGGATCGGTGGTGTGCGCCGCGGTGCCGGTGGCCGTGCGATCGACGAAGAACGAACCGTTGACGCCCTCGACCGCGGGGTCGGTCGCGAGCCGGAGCGGAGTCCGCGCGCCCGCCTCGCTGCCGGGCGTGAACAGGGTCAGCGCCGAGCCGAAAAGCCTCAGGACGCCCCGATCGTGTCGGCCCAGGCCGGTTCCTCGGATGACGCCCGGGTGGGCTCCGTTGATCGTCGTGGCGGTGCCCGCGAGGCGTTGTGCCATCGCGTAGACGAACATCACGTTCATATTCTTGGTCCGGCCGTAGGCCGTGAACGGCCGGACGCTCGGCGGCCAGCCGAGCCCGCGGTGGTTCTCGGCATTCAGGTCGTCGAGGTCGACCGGCACCCGGGCGAGTCCGCGCGGTGATCCGCCCACGACGACGAATCGCCGCGCGCGGTCCGACCGGTCGGCTGCCAGCAGGCGCAGCAGGAGGTACGGCGCCAGGTGGTTCACCACGAGGGTGCGGTGCAGACCGGACGGGGTGCGATCGCCGAGTGGTGCGATCACCGCGGCATTGCTGACCACCACACTCGGTCGGCGCGGGATCAGTCGCCGGGCCAACGCGCGCACCTGGGCCAGGTCGGCGAGGTCGACCGGATCGATCTCGAGGCTGGCTCCAGGGACGACATGCCCGACCCGCTCCGCCGCCCGGCTCAGCCGTTCCCGGTCGCGCGCGACCATGATGACCGTGTCGCCGACCTCGGCCAAACCGCGCGCGATCTGCTCGCCGATCCCTCCGCTCGCCCCGGTGACCACTGCGACTCTGTTCGACATACCCTCAGCGTCCGCGCGGCGCCCGGGTCGTTCCAGGTACTACGAGTACCACGCGGTGGCACCGCCACGGGTGCGACAGTGGGGACATGAGCCCGGAACTGTCGCGCGCGCTGCGCTTCTGGCGCGAGCGAGTGACACCGGCCGAGGTGGGGATGCCCACCGATGGTCTGCGGCGCACACCGGGCCTGCGGCGCGAGGAACTGGCCTCGCTCGCGGGGATCTCGGTCGACTACCTCGTCCGACTCGAGCAGGGGCGCGCGCGACATCCTTCCCCGCAGGTGCTGGGGGCTTTGGCCCGGGCGTTGAGATTGTCCGATGCCGAACGTGACCTGCTCTGGCGCGCGGCGGGTACGCAGACGCCGACGTCAGGTTGCGTCCCGCGCCACATCGGCCCGGGTGTCGCGCGAATCGTGGACAGTCTCGCTCATACGCCCGTGGCCGTCTTCACCGCGAGCTGGGACCTGGTCGTGGCGAACGCGCTGTGGATCTCCTTGTTCGAACTCGATGAGCCACAAGCGATTCGGGAGCGGAACCTGGTCTGGCGCCACTTCCGAGGACTGCCGAATCGCGTCGTCCACACCGAGGAGGACCACCGGCGGCTCGGCGGGGAACTCGCCGCCGACCTTCGGCGCGCCAGCGCCGTGTACCCGGACGACCTCGCCCTCGCCGAGCTGGTCCGGGATCTCCGCGACAAGAGTCCCGAATTCGCCGAGCACTACGACACATTCGCTCTCGCGCCGCGCGGATCGCAGCCCAAGACGATCGATAGCCCCACGGTCGGCCTCGTCACGCTGGACTGCGACGTGCTCACCACGCTGGATTCGGATCTCCGAGTCATGGTGTACAGCGCTCGCCCGGGAACCGACGCCGCGAGCAAGCTCGACTTGCTGCGCGTCGTCGGATCGACACGGTTCGGAACGGTATTGCGCTGGTGGTGAACACGGTGGCAGGGACGGGAGGACGGGGGATGCTGGAGTAAACGGTGTAATTCTGTAATCGGTAGGTGGTGATCGCCGTGGCTGAGGACGCGATCTCGAGCGAGGCGGACGCGTTGGACGCGAATTCCGTTGCGCTGGATGCCTATTCGCGGGTCGTGGTGTCGGTGGCCCGGGCGGTGACGCCGCATGTCGCGAGCGTTCAGGTGCGGCGCGGGGGCGGGTCGGCGGTGGTGTTCACCGATGACGGGTTCCTGTTGACGAACGCGCACGTGGTGGGGGGCGCGAACGCCGGGAGTGTGGTGTTCGCGGATGGGAACGAGGGGCGGTTCGATGTCGTGGGGGTGGATCCGCTGTCGGATCTGGCGGTGGTGCGGGCGCGGGGCGGGGCGCCGGACGCGGTGGTGTTGGGGGACGCGGACGGGCTCGTGGTGGGTCAGTTGGTGGTCGCGGTCGGGAGTCCGCTCGGGCTGGCGGGGTCGGTGACCGCGGGGGTGGTGAGCGCGCTGGGGCGGTCGGTGCCGGTGGGGACGCGGCGCACGACGCGGGTGATCGAGGACGTCATCCAGACCGACGCGGCGCTCAACCCGGGGAATTCCGGTGGGGCGCTGGCGGATTCGTCGGGCCGAGTGGTCGGGATCAATACCGCGGTCGCCGGAATCGGGCTGGGACTGGCGATACCGATCAATGCCACCACCCGGCGCATCATCACGACGCTCCTCAGCGAGGGCCGGGTCCGCCGGGGCTATCTCGGCATCGTCGGGGTGCCCGCTCCCCTACCCGACGCCGTCGCCGCACGCACGGGACAGCGCGCCGCCCTGCGCATCGTGGACGTCGTGCGCGACGGTCCGGCCGACCGGGCCGGACTTCGCCGGGGCGATCTGCTGCTCAGCATCGACCGCGCGGAAATCCGTGACGCGCAAGGCATTCAACGTCATCTGTTCGCCGATGCCATCGGCCGCGAGCTGCCCGTCACGGTGCTCCGGAACGGGGCGATGGTGGATGTGGTGGCCACGCCCGCCGAACTGACGGGCGAGTGACGACTCAGGCGGATTCGGCCAGCGCGGCGGACTGCCACACCTCGGCCAACTCCTGCAACGGGATGTCCAAGGCGCGGCTCAAGCCGACGACCGTGCCGAAGGCGGGGCTCGGGAGGCGGCCGGTCTCGATCTTGCGAAGCGTCTCCGGGGAGATGCCCGCCGCGCGGGCGATATCGGCGGGGTCGCGGTCGGCGCGGGCGGCCCGGAGGTAGGTGCCGAGTCGCCGACCGGCCTCGACCTGGGTAGGGGTGAGGGGAAGGCGGACCATGCGGGTCAGCCTACGGGTTGGTATTCAAATACCGCAACCGCTATGGTCGGTATTTAAATACCGAAAACGGAGGTGGTCGTGGTCGAGTTGAAGAGTCCGGCGGAGATCGAGCGCATGCGGGTCACCGGGCGTTTCGTCGCCGATGTCCTGAGCGAGCTGCGCGAGCGCGCCCAGGTCGGGGTGAATCTGCTCGATCTGGAGAAGCATGTGCGCCGCCGCATCCAGGAGCGCGGGGCGACGTCGTGTTACTGGGATTACGCGCCCTCCTTCGGCCGCGGCCCGTTCCGCAATACGATCTGCCTGTCGGTCAATGACGCTGTGCTGCACGGTCTCCCGTTCGACTACACACTGCGCGACGGGGATGTGCTGAGCATGGATCTGGCGGTCGAGATCGATGGCTGGGTGGCCGATTCCGCCGTGACGGTCATCGTCGGTTCCGCGTCGGAGGAGGATCGCCGCCTGGTGCGCGCCACCGAGGAGGCCCTCGCGGCCGCCATCGCCGTGGCGGTGCCGGGCAATCGGATCGGCGACATCTCCGCGGCCATCGCCGGCGTCGCCCGCTCGTACGGTTATCCGATCAATACCGAGTTCGGCGGCCACGGCCTGGGCCGCACCATGCACGAGGATCCGCACGTCCCCAACAACGGCAAGCCCGGCCGCGGTTTCCGTCTGGTCCCCGGCCTCACCCTCGCCCTCGAACCGTGGTTCGCCGCCACCACCGACCGCATCTTCACCGATCCGGACGGCTGGACGCTTCGTTCCGCCGACGGCTCGCGCACCGCGCATTCGGAACACACCATCGCCGTCACCGAGGACGGGCCGACGGTGCTGACCCTCGCGGCCTGAGCGAATCCCCGTCCGGACAGGGACGGGTTAGGCTGCCCGAGTGGACAATCCCTTCGGTGCGGCCGGTACCGCCAAGTACGTGCTGCTCACGACGTTCCGTAAGAACGGGAATCCGGTCGGGACGCCGCTGTGGGCGGCGCTCGACGACGGCAAGTTGTACGTGTGGACCGCGAGTGACAGCTGGAAGGTGAAGCGGGTGCGGAACAATCCGGCCGTCACCCTGCAGCCGTGTTCGGTGTCGGGGAAGCCGCGAGGCGAGGTGGTGCGCGGGACGGGCCGGGTGCTCGACGAGGCCGGTACCGAGCGGGTACGGGGATTGATCAAACGCAAGTACGGGATCATGGGATGGCTGACGGTGAGCGGCAGCGTGCTGCGCCGCGGCCGGAGCGGGACGATCGGGATCGAGATCGCGCCCGAGTGAACCCGGCGACGCGGGTTTCGGATCAGGTCCGCAGCGGACCGAAGAAGGCACGCAGATCCGCGGTCAGCAGGGCGGGGACCTCCAACGCCGGGAAGTGCCCGCCCTCGGCATATTCGCGGTAGTGCTCGACGCGCCGCCCGGGATCCATGACCTTGCGCAGGACCGGATCGGCGTCGAAGACGGCCCAGCCCTGCGGAACCGCCGACGGAACGGTCCACGCGAGGCCGGAATGCGCTGCCTCCCACAGGAATCGAGCCGCGGAGGCCCCGGTCCGGGTGAACCAGTACACGCTCACAATCGCGAGGATCCGGTCCCGGCCGATGGCGTTCGCGGTGCCGGTCCAGGTGGTGAACTTCTCCGCGATCCAGGCCAGTTGCAGGACCGGGGAATCGGTCAGGCCGACGGCGAGACCATTGGGCTGGGTCGTTTGCAGGACCAGATATCCCTTGCGTTGCGACCAGTGTTCCCGCGCGGCGGCGATGACCGAGAGTTCGTTCTCGTCGAGGCCCTCGGGAATGGGGAACTGCTCGCCCGCCAAACCGAGTGAGCCGCGGTCGCTGGTGACGTGCGTGCCGATCACGCGATCGGGGAACAGGGCGGCGAGCCGCCCGGTCACCCCGGCCCCCACGTCCCCGCCGTGTGCCGCGAACCGCTCGTACCCCAGGCGCCGCATGAGTTCCGCGAAGGCATCGGTGGTGCGCGCCAGCTCCCATCCGGGGGCCGACAGCGGCGTTGAGAAGCCGAAGCCCGGTAGGGACGGGATCACGAGATGGAAAGCGTCCGAAGGGTTTCCGCCATGGGCGCGCGGATCGCTCAGCGGGCCGATCAGGTCCACGAATTCGACGAACGAACTCGGGTAGCCGTGCGTGATCAGCAAGGGCAGCGCGTCGGGTTCGGGTGAGCGCACGTGCAGGAAGTGGATGGTCTGGCCGTCGATATCGGTCGTGAACTGCGGGAAGACGTTCAGTTCGGCCTCCCTCGCGCGCCAGTCGAAGCCGCTCGCCCAGTACTCGGCCAGCTCGCGGACCGCGTGCACGGGAATGCCTCGCGCCCAATCGGTTTCGGTGCCCGGGACCGGGTCCGGCCAGCGGGTGCGGGCGAGTCGCTCGCGCAGATCGTCGATCTCGGACGTCGGGATCTCGATGCGGAAGGGACGGATGTCGGAGGAGTTCGTCATGACCGCCACGCTAGGAACGATCGCGGAAGACTTTCTTCCGCGATTCCTGGCAATCTCGGAGGATGTTGGAAACCTCCGCGCGGCTGCTCCGGCTGCTGTCGCTGTTGCAGGCCCGCCCCGACTGGCCTGGGCCCGAGCTGGCTCGGCGACTGGGCGTGTCGACCCGCACTGTCCGCACCGATGTGGAACGGCTACGCGCCCTGGGTTATCCGGTGACGGCGACGCCCGGTGTGGCGGGCGGGTATCGACTCGGTGCGGGTTCGGCACTGCCGCCGCTCCTGCTCGATGACGAGGAGGCGATAGCCGTCGCGGTGGCCCTGCGGACAGCCGCGGGCGGGGCGGTCACCGGCGTCGAGGAGACCTCGCTGCGGGCCTTGACGAAACTGCTGCACCTCATGCCGTCGCGGCTGCGTCATCGAATGGACACGGTGCTGGCGGCGATCGTGCACATCCCCCGCGTCGGGCCGACGGTGGACGCCGGGGTGCTCACGGAGGTCGCCGCCGCGATCCGCGGGCGGGAGCGGTTGCGTTTCGACTATCGGGATCATTCCGGGCACGCGACGGCGCGGGTCGTCGAACCCGACCGGCTCGTCCATCGTTCCGGCCGTTGGTATCTGGTGGCCTGGGACGTCGAACGCGACGATTGGCGGACGTTCCGGGCGGATCGGCTCACCCCGCGCACACCGACCGGACCGCGGTTCACCCCGCGGCCCTCCCCCGAGGGTGATGTCGCCCGGTATCTGGAACGCGGCATCGACACCGCGACATGGCGTTTCCGAGCCCGGGTGCGGGTGCACGCCTCCGCCGCGGCGATGCGCGACAGACTCCCCGCCGCCATCACGGTCCAGGCCGACGGACCGGACCGGTGTATCGCCGAGGTGGGTTCGGACTCGGCGGCCGCACTGACGCATTATCTCGGCCTGCTCGACACCGATTTCGAAGTGCTCGACTCGCCGGAGCTGGCCGAGCACCTGCGCCGCGTCGCCGAAAGGTTCCGGCGCGCAGCGGGATTCGCGTCCGGAGCGGGTTAGTGCTGGTTCGCGGCCACGACGCCGCCGATGATCCCGCCGATCACACAGCCGGGAATGATGCCGACGATCGCGAAGATCAACCCGATCAGCGCCCCGATCGCGCAGCCGAGCAGGACACCGCCGACGATGGTCTGGGTGTCCGCGATGAACTGCGGCGCGGCGACTTCCGGCACGGCCGCGCCGACCGGGCGCAGCGTCAGGGTCGTCGCGGCGGCGTCGACCTCCGGGGTCACCAGGACGTCCTGACCGGTGACCGTGCGCACCGCGGTCGGCACCGTGGCGATGATCGAGCCGTCGGGCGCCCGCACCGACAGCCCGCCCGCGGTCGCGACGAAGCTGCCGGAGTCGAGGGTCACCGTGGCGCTCGACCGATCCCGCGCCACGGCGGCGGTGTAGCCGACGCCGTGATCGGTGCCGCTGAGCACGGGGACCGCCGATACTCCCGCTTCGCCGTGGGCCGTGGCGGCGGCGACGGCCAGTGCGGCTGTCGATAACGCCGCCGCGGCGGCGTATTTCACCATTGTCATGTCATTCACCTGCCGTGGAGAGAGGATGCGCCTGATGCCGGGTGGGCCGATCGGCCTGTGCCCCAGCGACTTCCGTCTTCATCCTCCTCCGGCTTGCGAGACCGCCGAAGCCCGCGCTTCGAGGGGCAGCGAAGCCGGGGGCGACGTTGGTGCCTCGGCGAATCAGGGCGTGTCGTCTTACCGAGAGCTCCGCCGCCACGTTCGGGCGGGATACGGTAGGACCGGTTCCCGACCGGCCCGGACGATCGCCCGGATACCTTGCGGGAGTGGGGAACTCGCGCGGTCGGTCACCGCAGGAGTTGTCGTACCCGGGCCGCCTCGCGGGTGAGGTGGACTCGTTCCGGCGCGTTGGTCGCCGCCTCGGCGGCCTGGACGTACAAGTCGGCGGCGCGGGGGAGGTCGCCCGCGCGTTCGAGGAGGTAGGCGTGGACGGCGGTGTAGCGCGGGATGTCAGGGGTGACCTTGCTCAATTCGGCCAGACCTGCTTGCGCCCCGTCGGCCTCCCCCACCGCGACCGCGCGATTGAGGCGGACCACCGGGCTGTCGGTGAGGCGCAGGAGTTCGTCGTACCATTCGACGATCTGCACCCAGTCCGTCTCGGCGGTGCTCGGGGCATCGGCGTGGAGGGCGGCGATGGCGGCCTGGGCCTGGTATTCGCCGAGACGGTCGCGGGCCAGGGCGGCTTGCAGGATCGTCACGCCTTCCGCGATTAGCGCTGTGTCCCAACGGGTTCGGTCCTGTTCGGCCAGCGGGATCAGGCGGCCGCCGGGGGCGAGTCGGGAGGCGCGGCGGGCGTGGTGGAGCAGCATGAGGGCGAGCAGGCCCGCGACCTCGGGATCGTCGGTGGCCGCGGCCAGTTGGCGGGTGAGGCGGATCGCCTCGGCGGCCAGGTCGACGTCGCCGCTGTAGCCCTCGTTGAAGACGAGGTAGAGCACGCGCAGCACCGTCGGCAGGTCGCCGGGGCGGTCGAGCGGCAGGCCCGCCAGGCGGCGTTTGGCTCGGCTGATGCGTTGGGCCATGGTCGCTTCGGGCACGAGGTAGGCGGCCGCGATCTGGCGGGTGGTCAGACCACCGACGGCGCGCAGCGTCAGCGCGACCGCCGAACTCGGTGACAGCGAGGGGTGCGCGCAGAGGAAGTAGAGCCACAGCGAGTCGTCGCCGCCGGACACCGGTCCGGGCGGTGGCTCCGCCTCGGTCGCGAGTTCCCTTCCGCGCCGGGCGTTCTCGGATCGGGTGGCGTCGACGAACTTGTGCCACGCGGCCGCGACGAGCCAGCCCTTGGGATCGCGCGGCGGATCGTCGGGCCAACTGGCCAGGGCGCGGATCAGCGCTTCCTGCACGGCGTCCTCGGCCGAGGCGAAGTCCGCTCCGCGCCGGACGAGGACGCCGATCACCGCGGGCACGAGCTCCCGCAGCAGCGCCTCGTTCACTCCGTCACCGTGGGCATCGCCTCGAAGAACGGCCGCAGTTCGAGCCACTCCCCGATCGGTTTCCCGCCCGCCCCCGGGGCCGCGGACAGTTCGGCGGCCAATTCGAGGGCACGCTCGTAGCTGTCGACGTCGATGACCATCCAGCCCGCGATCAGATCCTTCGTTTCGGCGAACGGCCCGTCGGTGACCGGCGGGCGGCCCTCGCCGTCCGAGCGGACGAAGGTGCCCTCCTGGGAGAGCGCCTGACTCTCGACGAATTCGCCGGTCGCCTCGAGGCGGGTGGCGAAATCCGCCATGTACTGCATGTGCGCGGCCACCTCCTCGGGGGTCCATTGGTCCATCGGCACGTCGTGGACGGGGGCCGGGGCGCCTCGATAGTGCTTTAGCAGCAAGTACTTCGCCATCGTTCTTCTCCTCGTCGGTCTGTGGGTCGTGCTGTCCGTGCGGGTTTCAGGCGTCCTGCCGTTCGGCCCGTTGCCGGACCAGTTCCTCGACGGCGCTGGGCAGGGTGGTCTCGAAGTCGATGAGTTTCGCCCAGGTCGGGGTGATGACGATCCGGACCATGCCGTCGTAGAGCGAGCGGATCTCGGCCTCCCAGGCGACGCGCTGTTCGGGGGTCATCTCGTAGGTGCCGTTCATCTGGAGGTACTCCTCCGGGATGCCGTCGACCACGTCCAGTTCGGCGCGCCCGCGCAGCAGCAGGATCTTCGGCGGGTGGACCTCGGTGTCGATGGTGAGGGCGACCATCGGATTGCGGCGCAGCGCGGGCAGTTTCGGCGCGTTTTTCGTGGTGCACAGGACGATCCGCGAACCGTTCCAGGTGAACGCGATCGGGATGCTGCGCGGCGTGCCGTCGGTGGCGACGTAGGCCAGCCGGGTCAGGTCGCGGGCCAGCAACTCCCGGCTGATCGGCCGGTTCAGGATCTCGGTGATCTCGTGCTGTTCCATGGGTATCGCTCCTGGTGTCGAGGTGGTCGAGCCGCCGTCATCGGCTGCTCGTACCCCTGGGACGGAGCCGCCGACACGTTCTCGACATCCGCGCGCACGAATTCTCGAATATTTTTTCCGGCCTACTCCAGCTCGCCCTCGGTCTCCAGATACACCTGCTGGAGCCGCCGCAGGGTCTCGGCCTCCGGGTGCTCCCACAGCCCGCGCTGCGCGGCCTCGAGCAGTCGTTCGGCGATGCCGTGCAGCGCCCACGGATTCGACTGCTCCATGAACTTGCGGTTCACCTCGTCGAAAACGTAACTCTCCGAGAGCTTTTCGTACATCCAGTCGGCGACCACATTGGTGGTGGCGTCGTAGCCGAACAGATAGTCGACGGTCGCGGCCATCTCGAACGCGCCCTTGTACCCGTGGCGGCGCATTGCCTCGAGCCAGCGCGGGTTGACCACCCGGGCCCGGAACACGCGAGTGGTCTCCTCCGACAGGGTGCGGGTGCGCACGGCGTCGGGGCGGGTGCTGTCGCCGATGTACGCCTCCGGATCCTTACCCGTGAGCGCGCGCACGGTCGCGACCATGCCGCCGTGGTACTGGAAGTAGTCGTCGGAATCGGCGATGTCGTGTTCGCGGGTGTCGGTGTTCTTGGCGGCCACCGCGATCCGGCGGTAGGCACTGCGCATATCGTCGGCGGCCGGGGCGCCGTCGAGGTCGCGGCCGTAGGCGTAGCCGCCCCACGCCGTGTACACCTGCGCGAGGTCGTCGTCGGTGCGCCAGCTCTTGGAGTCGATCAGTTGCAGCAGGCCCGCCCCGTAGGTGCCGGGCTTGGAGCCGAAGATGCGGGTGGTGGCGCGCCGGGCGTCGCCGTGCTCGGCCAGATCGGCGCGGGCATGGGCGCGAACGTAATTCGCCTCGGCGGGCTCGTCGAGCTCGGCGACCAGGCGCACCGCGTCGTCGAGCAGCGTCACCACATGCGGGAACGCGTCGCGGAAGAAGCCGGAGATGCGGACGGTGACGTCGATGCGGGGCCGGTCGAGTTCGGCGAGATCGACGGCCTCGATGCTGGTCACCCGGCGGCTGGCCTCGTCCCACACCGGTCGCACGCCCAGCAGCGCGAGCACCTCGGCGATGTCGTCTCCCGAGGTCCGCATGGCCGAAGTGCCCCACACCGACAGACCCACCGAGCGCGGGTACTCACCGTGGTCGGCCAGATACCGTTGCAGCAGTGAGTCGGCCATGGCCTGACCGGTCTCCCACGCCAGCCGCGAGGGCACGGCCTTGGGGTCGACGGAGTAGAAGTTGCGCCCGGTCGGCAGCACATTGATCAGCCCGCGCAGCGGCGAACCGCTCGGCCCGGCCGGAACGAAACCGCCGTCGAGGGCGTGCAGGATCCGGTCGATCTCCACCCCCGTCTCCCGCATCCGGGGCACGACCTCGAGAGCGGCGAAACGCAGCACCGCGCGCAGCGCGTCCAGCCGGTCCGCCGGGACGGGTACGCGGTCGGGGGCGGAGGCGCTGGGGTCGAGGATGCTGGGGCCGGAGGCGCTGGGGTCAAGGGCGCTGGGGTCAAGGACGCGCTCGGGGCCGGGGGCGCTGGGGTCGGGGGCGCGACCTGGGCCAGGGACGCGGTCGGGGGCGGGGGCGACGGGGGCGAGGACGCGGGGGTCAGGGGCGCTGTGGTCGAAGTCGCGGCCGGGGCCGGGGGCGTTGGGGCGGGGGGTGCTGGGGTCAGGGATGCTGGGGGCGGGGACGCGATCGAGGTCGGGGGTGCTGGGGTCGGTGACGAGGCGGGTGAGGATCTCGTCGACCGCGTCGGGTGACCAGTCGGCGGCCTGCAACGCGGACAGCAGGGTGCGGGCGTGTGCCTCGACGGTGTCGACGCGGTCGCGTGATTCGGTGCCGGATTCGTTGAGTCCCAATGCCTCTCGTAGGCCGGGCACGGCGATCTCGCCGCCCCAGAGCTGTCGCGCGCGCAGCATCGCCAGGACCAGATCCAGCTCGCCCTCGCCGACCGGGGCCTGGCCGAGGACGTGCAGGCCGTCGCGGATCTGCACGTCCTTGATCTCGCACAGCCAGCCGTCGACGTGTAGCAGCATGTCGTCGAAGGAGTCCTCGTCGGGGCGCTCGGTCAGGCCCAGATCGTGGTCCATCTTCGCGGCGCGCATCAGCGTCCAGATCTGCTGGCGGATGGCGGGCAGTTTGGCCGGGTCGAGCGCGGAGATGTTGGCGTGCTCGTCGAGCAGCTGCTCGAGCCGGGCGATGTCGCCGTAGCTCTCGGCGCGGGCCATCGGCGGGATGAGGTGGTCGACCAGGGTGGCGTGGGCGCGGCGCTTGGCCTGGGTGCCCTCACCCGGATCGTTGACCAGGAACGGGTAGATCAGCGGCAGATCACCCAGCGCGGCGTCGGTGGCGCAGGCCGCCGACATGCCCAGCGTCTTACCCGGCAGCCATTCCAGATTGCCGTGCTTGCCCAGATGCACCAGGGCGTCCGCGCCGAACCCGTCCGGATCGGCGAGCCAGCGGTAGGCGGCCAGGTAGTGGTGGCTCGGCGGCAGATCGGGATCGTGGTAGATCGCGACCGGGTTCTCCCCGAAGCCGCGGGGCGGCTGCACCATGAGCACGACATTGCCGAAACGCAGTGCGGCGATGACGATTTCGCCCGCCGGGTCGGCGGAGTGGTCGACGTAGAGTTCGCCGGGCGGCGGACCCCACGCCTCGACCACGGCCTCCCGCAGCTCCTCGGGCAGAGTGTCGAACCAGGCGGCGTAGCGGCGGGCGCCGATGCGGATCGGGTTGCCCTCGAGCTGTTCGGCGGTGAGCCAGTCCGGGTCCTGTCCGCCCGCGGCGATGATGGCGTGGATCAGCGCGTCGCCGTCGCGCTCCTCGAGGCCCGGGATCTCGCCGGGGGCGCCGAGATCGTAACCGGCCGTGCGCATTTCGGTGAGCAGGCGGATCGCGCTGGCCGGGGTGTCCAGGCCGACGGCGTTGCCGATGCGGGCGTGTTTGGTGGGATAGGCCGACCAGACCAGGGCGATGCGCCGCCGTTCGACGGGAATGTGGCGCAGGCGGGCGTGCCGTACCGCGATGCCCGCCACGCGCGCCGCGCGTTCGGGGTCGGGGACGTAGGTGGACAGGCCGTCGGCGTCGAACTCCTTGAACGAGAACGGGACCGTGATGATGCGGCCGTCGAATTCGGGCACGGCCACCTGGGTCGCCACGTCGAGCGGGGTGAGGCCGTCGTCGTTGTCCGCCCACTGGGCGCGGCCGCTGGTCAGGCAGAGCGCTTGGAGGATGGGCACGTCCAGGTCGGCGAGTTCGCCGATGTCCCAGGCGGCGTCGTCGCCTCCCGCCGCGGCGGTGGCCGGTTTGCTGCCGCCCGCGGCGAGCACGGTCACGACGAGCGCGTCCGCGGCACGCAGGGTCTCGATCAGTTCCGGTTCGGCGGTGCGCAGCGAGGCGCAGTACAGCGGCAGCGGGCGGGCCCCGGCGTCCTCGATGGCCGCGCACAGGGCGTCGATATAGGCGGTGTTGCCCGCCAGGTGCTGGGCCCGGTAGTAGAGCACGGCGACCGTGGGCACGGAATCGTCGAATTCGCGTGCGGCGCGCGGCAATTCGCCCCAGTTGGGCAGGTGGACGGGCGGTTCGAAGCCGTGGCCGGTGAGCAGGACGGTGTCGGAGAGGAAGTTGTGCAGTTGGCGCAGATTGTCCGGTCCGCCCGCGGCGAGGTAGTTGTGGGCGTCGGCGGCGACGCCGCCGGGCACGGTCGACGCCTCCATCAGCTCGGCGTCGGGGGCCATCTCGCCGCCGAGGGCCACCAGCGGAATACCGCTGGCGCGCACCGCGTCCAGGCCCTCCTCCCAGGCGCGGCGGCCGCCGAGGATGCGCACGATCACCAGGTCCACACCGTCGAGCAGGGCGGGCAGGTCGTCGAGGAGCAATCGCGCGGGGTTGGCGAGCCGATAGGCCGCGCCGCTGGCGCGGGCGGACAACAGGTCGGTGTCGGAGGTGGACAGCAGCAGGATCACGGTTCGGCCTTCCTCGGGTGACGCGCCCAGCACGGATTCGCGCTCGCCGAGAGGGTCTGGCTGTCACAGTGGCGCGACCGCACCGGAATTGCACCGGTTTCCTCGTAGTCGACGAGCCCCCGGATGCTACATCGCCCCCGGGTGGGCCACGGCTTCCGGCCGCTGCCCGCACCGACAACGATGCATGCCGCGCGAACCCCGCGCAACGACTTCTTCACAGCCGCACCCCTTGTTCGAATCCGCACCCCTTGCAGGGCCTGGAGGGGGTGCGGATTCGAATAAAGGGTGCGGCTGGGTAGGTGAGATTTGGGATGTTTCGGGTGTTTTCGACCGACCGGTCGGAGCGTACGCTGTGGGTATGCCGAACTCACCTGGGTGGGCCAGGCGGAATCGATTCGCTGCCTGGTCGGGAATTGTGTGCATGATGGTTGCCGTTGCATTGCTGGCCATGGCGCTGGCGGCCGCCGCGGGGAACAACAGAGGGTTGGCGGTGGCGGCCGCGGGGGTGTGCGCCGGGGTGGCGGTGACGGGGCTGCTGGTGTTCGAGTCGACCGCGCGGCGGGATCGGGTCGATCATCACGAGACGCCACATCTGTTGTCGGACAGCTATGTTCCGGATCCGCCGTGGGCGGGACGGGATCGGCGTTTCGACGTGTAGCGACAACGAGCGGACGAGCCGTCGGTTGCCGGGCCGTGTTCGTGTCGGTGGGTGTCCGTAGTCTGGGGTGGTCATGAACCGCTCCGAACCCGACTCCTGCCCCGGCGTCCTGCGCCTGCATCAGGCCGCCGATGGTCCGTTGGCCCGCATCCGGCTACCGGGCGGCATCCTGCGCCCGGATCAGTTGCGGGTGCTGGCGGCGGCCGCGAGCGATCTGGGTGACGGCGCGCTGGAACTGACCTCGCGGGGCAATGCGCAGTTGCGGCGGATCCACGACGCGGAGGCGCTCGCCGCGCGGCTGGCGACCGCGGATCTGTTGCCCAGCCCGACCCACGAGCGGGTCCGCAATATCGTCGCCTCCCCGCTGTCGGGGCGGGTGGGCGGCTGGGCCGATGTGCGGGATCTGGTGCCCCGTCTCGACGAGGCGATTCGCGAAGCCCCCGCGTTGGCCGGGCTGCCGGGACGGGTGTTGTTCACCCTCGACGACGGGCGCGGGGATGTGAGCGGCCTCGGCGGCGACATCGGGGTGCACGCCACCGACGCCGACGAGTTCGCGCTGCTGCTGGGTGGACGCGACAGCGGGGTACGGCTTCGGTACGGGCAGGCGATACCGACGTTGATCGCGGCGGCGCGCACGTTCCAAGAACTCCGCGGCGACAGGTGGCGGCTGCACGAGATCCCGCACGGCGCGGATCGAATCCTCGCGGCGCTCGGCCTGGAAGCGGTGGCGGAACCGCTGGAAATCGCCGTGCGCCAAGACAATCCGATCGGCTGGTTCACCCAGGACGACGACCGGATCGCCCTGGGCGCGGGGGTGCGCCTGGGTCGGCTGCCCGCCCGCACCGCCGAATTCCTCGCGGCCGTGGAGCGTCCGGTGATCATCACGCCGTGGCGCGGTCTGGTGCTGCCCGATCTGGACGAGTGGGCGGCCGAGCAGGTCGTGCGCGTCCTCGCCCCGATGGGACTGATCTTCGACGCCGAGTCGCCCTGGCTGCTGGTCACCGCGTGCGCCGGGCGGCCCGGCTGCGCGAAATCACACACCGATGTCCGCTCCGACGCCGCGGCCGCCATCGAGTCCGGACAGGTGGTGAGCCGCCAGCACTGGTCCGGCTGTGAACGCCGCTGCGGCCGACCCCGGGGCGAGGTCCTCGATATCGTCGCCACCCCGACGGGTTACCGGGTGGACGAGGAAATCTGATCGCGTTCGGCGACAACGCCTTTGGCGGCCCGGCAACTTCGATACCGTTGACGCATGACACACACCGCGTTCGCCAGTTCCGTGCTCGACGCGCCGATCGATCGCGTGTGGGCGTTCTTCGACGACTTCGACGGGCTGGCCGCATTCCATCCGGCCATCGTGGCGAGCCGCATCGAGGACGGTCCCGGTCCGCGTGAGGTCGGCGCGGTCCGATATCTCACGCTGGCGGACGGGTTCGTCCGGGAGCGGCTGCTGAAGTTCGAGCCGTCGAATCACGAATACGAGTACTCGATCATCGAATCGTCCATGCCGATGCGCGAGTACGTGGCGGGCGTGCTGCTGACGCCGGTCACCGACACGGGTGCGACCTTCGCGCAGTGGTGGGCCGACTTCACCGTCGAGGGCGCGGATCCCGCGGAATTCGCCCGGTTCGTCAGTGAGCAGGTGTTCGCCGCCGGGCTGCGTGCGGTGGCGGAACGGTTGCGTTGAGGCTCGGCGGCAAATGCAGTTCCAGCGTGCAGCATTTCACGCTGCCGCCCGCCTTGAGGAGTTCGGAGAGGTCGACGCCGACCGGGCGGAAGCCGCGTTCGGTGAGGTGAGCGGCGAGGTGTGGGGCGCGGTCGGTGAGGAAGACGTGGTGGCCGTCGCAGACGCCGTTCAGGCCCAGGACCTCCGCGTCGGCGTCGGTGGCGATGATCGCGTCGGGGAAGAGGTGGGCCAGCAGGGCGGCGCTGGCGGGGCTGAAGGCGGGCGGGTAGTAGGCGATGGTGTCGCCGAGGGGCATGAGGGCCGTGTCGAGATGGTAGAGGCGGGGGTCCACCAGATCGAGGGTGAGGACGGGGAGGCCGAAGAAGCGTTCGACCTCGCGGTGGGCGGCGGGTGAGCTGCGAAAACCGGTGCCCGCCAGGATGAGTCGGCCCACCACGGCGAAATCGCCTTCGCCCTCGTTGATCTCGGCCGCCGCGGCGACCTCGGTGAGGCCGAGGCGGGACAGGCGGTGGTGGTAGGCGGGGCCCTCGGCGCGGCGTTCGGGGGTGGCGAAGCGGGCCGACAGGGCGCGGTCGCCGATGACCAGGCCGCCGTTGGCGGCGAAGACCATATCCGGCTGATCCAGTTCACCGTCCACGACGTGCACGGTGTGTCCGTGGCGTTCGAAGGTTCGGCGCAGGGTCTCCCACTGGTCGAGCGCGCGGGCGCGGTCGACGGGCGCGCTCACGTCCATCCACGGATTGATCGCGTACCGGACCTCGAAGTGGTCGGGTCGGCACATGAGGAAACGGCGGGGCGTGAACCGGCGGAGGTCGGCCGGTGCGGGGGCGGGCAGCGTGGTCACGACGGTCAACGAGGCTCCCTCGGTTCGGCGCGCAACAGGTTGAGACGACGGTATGTGGCGTAGCGTTGCGTCAGGAACACCGAATCGTTGCGTGATCACCCTTCTCGGCGAAGATTCATTGCGCCGCATCGAAACAGATTGGGAGCGGCCCGTGGACGACCTGGATCGGCGGATACTCGCCCATCTCCTGCGGCACGCCCGCGCCTCGTTCCAGGAGATCGGCGCGGCGGTCGGACTGTCCGCGCCCGCGGTCAAGCGTCGCGTCGACAAGATGGTCGCGGGCGGGCAGATCACCGGCTTCACCGCGCTGGTCAATCCGGCCGCGCTGGGCTGGCGCACCGAGGCCTATGTGGAGGTCTACTACCGCGACAACATCTCCCCCGCCGAACTGCGCCGCAGTCTCGAACCGATTCCGCAGGTCGTCGGGGTGTGGACGATCGCGGGCGAGGCCGACGCCCTGGTGCACGTGATGGCCACCGATATGGCCGAGATCGAGTCGACGGTGGAGCGGATCCGCAAGAACACCAGCGTCGGGCGCACCCGCAGCAATATCGTGATGTCCCGGATTCTGGAGCGCCCCCGCACCTGATTCGAGCCCGGCCGCGGGGCGCTTCTAGGGTGGACGCCATGTCCGACGTGCGCACCGGCTACCTCACCGACGGGGCCGAGATCTACCGGCGGTCGTTCGCGACCATCCGGGCCGAGGCCGATCTGGCCCGGTTCCCCGCCGAGGTGGCGCAGGTGGTGGTGCGCATGATCCACGCCTGCGGGCAGGTCGACCTCGCGGGCGATGTCGAGTTCAGCGACGGAGTGGTCGCGCGGGCGCGCGCGGCGCTGCGGTCGGGCGCGCCGATCCTGTGCGACGCCACCATGGTCGCGTCGGGGGTGACGCGCCGCCGCCTGCCCGCCGACAACGAGGTGCTGTGCCTGCTCGCCGATCCGCGGGTGCCCGAGCTGGCGCGGCGAATGGACACCACCAGATCGGCCGCGGCGCTGGAACTTTGGCGGGACCGGCTGGCGGGCGCGGTCGTCGCGATCGGCAACGCGCCGACGGCGCTGTTCCACCTGCTCGACATGCTCGACGCCGGTGCGCCGAAACCCGCTGCGGTGCTGGGCATTCCGGTCGGCTTCATCGGCGCGGCGGAATCCAAACAGGCCCTCGCGGCGTACGGCGGGGTCGAGTTCTTGACGGTGCGCGGGCGGCGCGGCGGCAGTGCCATCACCGCCGCCGCGCTGAACGCGATTGCGAGCGAACAGGAATGAGCGGCAAACTCTGGGGAATCGGCCTGGGCCCGGGGGATCCGGAACTGGTGACGGTGAAGGCGGCCCGCGTCATCGGCGCGGCCGATGTGATCGCCTTCCACAGCGCGCGGCACGGGCGCAGCATCTCCCGCGGTATCGCCGCGCCCTATATGCGGCCGGGGCAGCTCGAGGAACATCTGGTCTATCCGGTGACCACCGAGACCACCGGTCATCCCGGCGGATATCAGGGCGCGATCGAGGAGTTCTACGAGGAGTCGGCGGCGCGGCTGGCCGCCCATCTCGCGGCCGGGCGCTCGGTGGCGCTGCTGGCCGCGGGCGATCCGCTGTTCTACAGCTCCTATATGCACATGCATCGGCGGCTCGCGGACCGTTTCGAGGCCGAGATCATCCCCGGCATCACCTCGGTCAGCGCCGCCTCCGCCGCGCTGGGCACGCCGCTGGTCGAGGGCGATCAGGTGCTGACCGTACTGCCCGGCACCATGGCCCCCGACGACCTCGCCCGCCGCCTCGCCGGCACCGAGGCCGCCGCGATCATGAAACTCGGGCGCACGTATCCGGCTGTGCGCCAAGCCCTTACGGAATCGGGTCGGCTCGACGACGCGTATTATGTCGAGCGCGCCAGCACCGGCCGTCAGCGCGTACTGCGCGCGGCCGACGTCGACGACGCCGAGGTCCCGTACTTCGCCATCGCCCTGGTTCCCGGGCCTCGCCCGACGACACCGATCCACCTGTCGCGAGAAATCGACGACGCGAAGGGCCGTCAGCGCGGACCCCACGCGAGTACTGCCGCCGAGTACGACGCGACCGTCCACCGGCCGGACGTCGTCCCGGCCGGGCTCGACACCGCGACGGAGCGCGCGACCGACGCGGACGTCACCCGGACCGCGGCATCCGTCCGGCCCGAAACCTCCACGGACACAACGACCCACACCGTGGGCGAGGTCGTGATCGTCGGACTCGGACCGGGCGCGGCGGACTGGACCACCCCCGAGGTGACGCGAGCCCTGGCCGAGGCGACGGACCTCGTCGGATACACCACCTACATCGACCGGGTGCCGATCCGGGACGGACAGCGGCGGCACGCGAGCGACAACCGGGTCGAATCCGAGCGGGCCGCAATGGCATTGGACCTCGCGCGGCGCGGGGCCCGGGTCGCGGTGGTGTCGTCGGGGGATCCGGGGGTGTTCGCCATGGCGGCGGCGGTGGTCGAGGAGTCGGCGGATCCGCGGTGGCGCGAGGTGCCCGTGCGGGTGCTGCCGGGGGTGACGGCCGCCGCGGCGGTGGCCTCCCGGGTGGGCGCGCCGCTGGGTCACGACTTCGCCATGATCTCGCTGTCGGATCGGCTCAAGCCGTGGCAGACGGTGGCGCGCCGACTGGCGGCCGTGGCGGCGGCCGATATGGCCATCGCCGTCTACAACCCGGCCTCCTCGCAGCGCACCTGGCAGGTGGCGGCCATGCGGGACCTGCTGCTCGACCATCGCAAACCCGATACGCCGGTGGTGCTGGGGCGCGATGTGGGCGGCCCGACCGAATCGGTGCGGGTGGTGACGCTGGCCGAACTCGATCCGGCCGACGTCGACATGCGCACGCTCGTCATCGTCGGCGCGTCCACCACCAGCCGCTTCGACACGCCCGGCGGCACGCGGGTGTTCACAGCGCGGCGCTATCAACCCACGTAGGGGGTTTCCGCCCCGGTTCGACAACGCGGCGGGACCCCTTCATAGTTGAAGACCCAACTACCTGTAACATCCCACTGTGGAGTGTCGACGTTGGAAGGGGCGGCCGTGACCGACGGTGGATCCAAGCGGGGGCTGAACTCGACGGCGGCGTCGCTGCTCGGGTTCCTGCACGAGGGCCCGATGTCGGGCTGGGATCTGGTGAATCTGGCCCAGGAGCGGATCGGCGACTTCTGGACCATCACGCAGAGCCAGGTGTATCGGGAACTGGCCACGATGGATCGGGCGGGTCTGGTGACCAAGGGCGAGACGGGCGCCCGGGACCGTACGCCGTATCACATCACCGAACCGGGCCGGGAGGAGTTCGCGGAGTGGATCGCCCGCGATCCGGGGGCGGAGACGATTCGGGTGCCGTTGCTGCTGACATTGTCGTTCGGGCGGTTCGTCGAGCCCGCGCGGCTGGAGCGGATCATCGCGTCGAATCGCGAGATCCATCAGCAGCGGCTCATGCGGTATCTGGCCGAGGACCCCGAACCCGAATCGCGGTACGAGCGAGCCACTCTCGACTTCGGGATTCGTTACGAGCGCGCGGTGCTGGAGTGGTTCGACCGGTTGCCGACACTGCTCGGCCGGTCGGTGCCCGAACGGGCCTGAGCGCGGAGCCATTCCAGGGCCGCCGCCACCGTGGGCACGACGGTCGCGCCGTCGGGCAGGGGCGGGCGGTCGATCATCAACACGGGAATCCCGCGCTCGCGGGCGGCGTCGAGTTTGGCGGAGGTGTCCGCGCCGCCGCTGTCCTTGGTGACCACGACATCGATGCGGCGGTCGGCGAGCAACCGGCGTTCGGCGTCCGGGTCGAACGGCCCACGCGCCAGCATGATTTCGTGACGCGGTGGCAGTGCGCCGGTGGGCGGATCGATGGCCCGGATGAGGAACCACGGCTCGGCCAGGTGGGCGAAGGCGGCGACGCCCTGGCGGCCGATGGTGAGGAACACCCGCTCCCCCAGTGTCGCAACGGTTTCCGCGGCGGCGGCGAGGTCGGGGACCCGAATCCAGCGGTCGCCGGATCGTTCGGCGTAGCCGGGCCGCCGCAGGTACAGCAGCGGCACGCCGAGCGCCGCCGTGGCCTCGGCCGCGTGCGCGGAGATGGTGGCGGCGAACGGATGGGTGGCGTCCACCACGGCCTCGACTCCGTTGTCGGACAGCCAGTTCCGCAGGCCCGCCACGCCGCCGAAACCGCCGACGCGGACCTCCCCCGACGGCAAGACCGGTGTGCGCACCCGACCGGCGAGCGAGGACACGATCTCGAGTCCGCGCTCGCCGGTGGCGTCCCCGGCCAGCTCCCGCGCCTCGCGGGTGCCGCCGAGGATCAGGATTCTCAGGGCTGGCCGCCGAAGTAGGCGAAGGCCGAGTCGATCAGCGGCTGGCCGCCCGCGACCAGCAGGCCGATCACCGCGCCGAGCGCGGCGCCCGGGATCACCGGGAACACGCCGAGGATCAGGCCGATCAGACCGCCGATGACGGCGCCGACGGCCGCGCCCAGCGAGGCGCGCTGCAATTCGGAGAAGAACCACTCCTGCGAGGAGATGTCCTTGGCGGTCACGGTGTGCGCCTGCGGGGTCAGCGTGAGCTGGGTGCCGTCGGCGGCGACGGCGGCCGCGATGTTCACCTTGTCGCCGCTGGGCTGCACGGTCAGCGGAAAGCGGGTGACGACCTGGCCCGCGTTGTCGGCCAGGGTGACCGACTTCCCGTCGCTGTCGAGGCTGAACTTACCGCCGGTGACGGTGGTGACCACGGACTTGCCCGCGTCGACCAGGGTGGCGGCGTATCCGACGCCGTGATCGGTGCCCTGCACCGACGGCGCGGCCTCGCTCTGCACCTGGGCGGGCGCCGCGGGGGCGGGCTCGGCGGAGGCGGTGCCGGCGGCGATACCGGTGGCCGCGGCGGCGATGAGCGCGGTCGCGGCGAAGGTGGTGACTCTCATATGAACTCCGGAGGCAGATAACAATCGGATTACGGGCAGAAACCCTACCCCTCGGAAGCGCTTCGGGCACTTTTCTCCACGGCCCACTGGCACACCGGCAGCTGCGGACGCCACGCGGTGAAGCCGCCGAGCGGTTCGGCGCGGTGGATCTGGATGCGGCGCAACGCTCCTCCGTACTCCGCCGCCCAGCCCAGGAGCAGGGCCTCCGACTCGACGGTCACCGCATTGGCGACCAGTCGGCCGCCGGGACGCAGCCGCGCCCAACAGGTTTCGAACAGACCGGGCTGGGTGAGGCCGCCGCCGAGGAATATCGCGTCGGGTAGGGGTAGGTCGGCGCGGAGTTCCGCGAGCACCTCGCCGCGGATCTCGATGCCCGGGACACCGAGGGCCGCCGCGTTGGCGGCGATCTGGTCCCGGCGGGGCGCGGAACGCTCGAATGTGGTTGCGCGGCAGGACGGATGGGTGCGGCACCACTCGATGGCGATGCTGCCCGAACCGCCGCCGACGTCCCACAGCAGTTCGCCCGGGGCGGGGGCCAGGGCGGACAGCGACAGCGCGCGCACCTCGGCCTTGGTGAGCTGCCCGTCGCCGCCGTAGGTGGAATCGGGCAGGCCCGGAAGGCGGGTCAGGCGTGCGGCAGTCGGGTCGGCGACGCAGTCGAGCGCGACGAGGTTCAGGGGGTCGCCGGGCGGTTCGGACCAGTCGCGGGCCGTCCCCGAGACCATTCGTTCCCGGTGGCCGCCGAGTTGTTCCAGCACCGTCAGCGTCGATCCGCCGAAGCCGTTGCGCGCCAGCAGGTCCGCGAGCAGCCCGGGAGTCTCGGCGTCCGCACTGAGGACCAGCAGCCGCCGCCGGTCGGCGAGTTCGGGAAGGACGGTCGCCAGCGGGCGGCCCACCACGCTCACCACGAGGGTGTCGGCCAGGCCCCAGCCGAGTCGCGCGCACGCCAGCGACGCCGACGACGGTTGCGGCAGCACCCGCAGCGCCTCGGGTCCGACCAGCCGTGCCAGGGTCGCGCCGATGCCGTAGAACATGGGATCGCCGCTGGCCAGCACGCAGACCCGCGAATCACGATGCGCGGCAAGCAGATCCGGCAGGGCGGGCAGCAGCGGGGACGGCCAGGCGATGCGCTCGGCGCGGGTCGCGTCGGCGGGAATCGACTCGAGTTGCCGCCGCGAGCCCATCAGGACCTCGGCCTCGGTCACGGCGCGGCGGCTCGGCTCGGGTAGTCCCGCCCAGCCGTCGGCCCCGATGCCGACGACGGTCAGGGGCCGCGTCATCGCGGCATCCGCCGCCACACCGATTGCGGCACCGCGCGGGCGACGACGAAGACCCAGCGCAGGATGCCGGGCACCCAGATCCGCTCGGCACGGCGGCGCAGCCCGGCCACCACGGCGTCGGCGACCTGATCGGGCGTGCTGGAGAACGGCGCGGGATCCATGCCCTCGGTCATGCGGCCGATGACGAAACCGGGACGCACCAGCAGCAGGTGAACTCCGCTGCCGTGCAAGGCATCCGAGAGCCCGCAGGCGAAACCGTCCAGTCCGGCCTTGGCCGATCCGTAAACGTAGTTGGCGCGGCGCACCCGCGCGCCCGCGACCGAGCTGAACACCACGATCTGCCCGTCGCCCTGGGCGCGCATCAGATTCGCGAGGACGGTGAGCACGCCGACCTGGGCGACGAAGTCGGTCCGCAGGATCGCCAGCGCCGCGGCCGGATCCTGTTCGGCGCGAACCTGATCGCCGAGCACGCCGAAGGCCAGCACCGCGACGCCGATGCGGCCGTATTCGGCGACGAGCTTGTCCAGCAGCGGCTGATGGCTCGCCACATCGTCGGCGTCGAACTCGACGCAGTGCACGGCCGTCGCGCCCGCGTGTTCGACACTCGCCTGTTCGGCGTCGAGATCGTGGCTGCGGCGCGCGGCCAGGATCACGACCCGGCCCGGGGCCAGCCGCCGCGCCACCTCGAGACCCATCTCGCTGCGGCCGCCGAACAGCACGATCGTCCCCGCGTCGACCTCGCGTCCTCGCACACCCATGGGCGACAGTCTGCCATTGGGCCTCGCGCGGCCGATTGCTACCGTCTGGAGAATGACGAACACCGGCTCCCGGATCGAACTGCCCGCGCCCGCACTCGAGTTCGTCACCGAACGGCATCTCGCCACCCTCACCACGCTGCGGGCCGACGGCACGCCGCATGTGGTCGCGGTGGGTTTCACCTGGGACGCCGAGGCGGGCATCGCGCGGATCATCACCATGGGCGATTCGGTCAAGGCCCGCAATGCCCGCGAGCGCGGGTACGCGGCGGTGAGCCAGGTCGACGGGCCGCGCTGGCTCACCCTCGAGGGTCCGGCCGAGGTGCTGACCGATCGCGAATCCGTGGCCGAGGGCGAGAACCGCTACGCGCTGCGCTACCGCGTGCCGCGGGAGAATCCGCGCCGGGTCGTGATCGCGATCCGGGTGACGCGGACGCTGATCGGCAGCACGCTGCGCTGACGGGCCTAGAGCACGGTGAGGCCGTGCGGGCGGTGGTTCATCGACTCGCAGCCGTCCTCGGTGACCACGACGATGTCCTCGATGCGGGCGCCCCATTCGCCGCGGAAGTAGATGCCCGGTTCGACGCTGAAGGCCATGCCGGGTTCGAGGACGATGTCGTTGCCCGCGACGATGTAGGGCTCCTCGTGGACCGACAGGCCGATGCCGTGGCCGGTCCGGTGGATGAAGTGGTCGCCGAAACCGGCCTCGGACAACGGGTTCCGGGCCGCGGCGTCGACCGCTTCGGCGGTCACGCCGGGACGTACGGCGGCCACGGCGGCGGCCTGGGCGCGTTCGAGTTGGGCGACGCGCTCGGCGATCTCGGGGTCGGGGTCGCCGAGGACGTAGGTGCGGGTGGAGTCGGAGTAGTAGCCGGGATCGACCGGGCCGCCGATGTCGACCACCACGACGTCACCGGTGTCGACGCGCCGCTGCGACACCTCGTGGTGCGGGTCGGCGCCGTTGGGGCCGCTGCCCACGATGACGAAGGCGGCCTCGGTGTGGCCCTCCTCGACGATGGCGGCGGCGATGTCGGCGGCCACCTCGGCCTCGGTGCGGCCCGGGCGCAGCCACTCCCCCATGCGGGCGTGCACCCGGTCGATGGCCGCGCCCGCGCGGCGCAACGCGTCGATCTCGCTGTCGTCCTTGCGCATTCGCACCTGCCGCAGCACGCCGGTGGCCGAGACCGGCAGCGCGGTGAGGGTGTCGGCGATCGGCAGCAGGTGCAGGGCGGGCATGGCGTCGTCGACCGCGACCCGCGCCCCGGCGTTGAGGGCGGACTTCACGACGCGGTACGGGTCCACGCCGTCGGTCCAGTCCAGGATCCCCAGGCCGAGTTCGCCCGCGGCCGAACCCGCCAGCGAGGCCAGTTCCATCTTCGGGATCACCACCGAGGGGGTCTCGCCGCTCGCCGGGATCACCAGGCAGGTGAGCCGCTCGAAGGACTGGGCGCGGGAGCCGATGAGGTAGCGGAGGTCGGGGCCGGGTGTGATCAGGAGCGCGTCCAGGTGCGCGGCGCGGGTGAGCTCCGCCGCGCGCTCCAACCGTTTGCCGTAGACCTCGGCCCCGAATCGTGACTCCGTGTGCGCACTCATGGCCCCGACGTTACTAGCCCGTGCCGGACCGCTCGTCCCGATTCCGGGTAGCGTCTGCTCCCATGAACACCCCTGCCGCCGCCCCGTTGCTGCTGCTCGACGGGGCCAGTCTGTGGTTCCGGGCCTTTCACGCCATCCCGGAGAAGATCACCGCCCCCGACGGGCGGCCGGTCAACGTGGTCCGCGGCTTCACCGATATGGTGGCGGCGCTCATCACCCGGCACGCGCCCGGCCGACTGGTGGTGTGCCTGGATCTGGATTGGCGGCCGAGCTACCGGGTGGAGCTGGTGCCGTCCTACAAGGCGCACCGACTCGACGACTCCGCCGACGCCGAACCCGGCGCGGAGGTCGTGCCCGACACCCTGACCCCGCAGGTGGACATGATCCTCGAGGTGCTCGCCGCAGCCGGGATCGCGACCGCGGGCGCCGCGGGGCTCGAGGCCGACGACGTGATCGGCACCCTCGCCACCCGGGAGCGGACCGACCCGGTGATCGTGGTGAGCGGGGACCGGGATCTGCTCCAGCTCGTGCGCGACGAGCCCGCGCCCCCGGTGCGGGTGTTCTACGCGGGCCGCGGCCTGGCCAAGGCGGAGCTCTACGGCCCGGCGGAGGTGGCCGCGAAATACGGTGTGCCGCAACGGAACGCGGGCCCCGCCTACGCGGATATGGCGACCCTGCGCGGCGACGCCTCCGACGGGCTGCCCGGCGTCGCGGGCATCGGCGAGAAGTCGGCGGCCTCGCTCATCTCCCGATACGGCAGCCTGGACGCGCTGCTGGCCGCGGTGCGCGATCCCGAATCCGACCTCGCCCGCGGCGTGCGCGCGAAAATCGTTGCGGCCGAGGACTATCTGACGGCGGCCGCGCCCGTCGTGCGCGTGGTGTGCGACGCGGAGGTGGACCTGTCCGGTCCCGACCGGCTGCCCACCACACCGGCGGATCCCGAACGGCTCCAGACCCTGGCCACCGCCTACAACGCGGAGAGCCCGATCAAGCGTCTGATCACCGCGCTGGAAACCAACGCGCGCTGAGCGTTTCAGCGTCGTGCCGTGGGTGCGGCGGCACGACGCCCGGATGCGAGCGCGATCAGCTCGGGCGGCCGACCTCGTAGGTGCCGTCGTCCTTGGTGATCTTGACGGTGACCTTCTTGGCCTCGCCGCCGACCTTGAGGGTGCAGTCGAAGGTCTTGCCGACCTCGACCTTCTGACCCGAGGGGCAGTTGACGTCCTGTACGTCGTCGATGCCGTAGGAGTCCTTGAGGACCTTCTGGACCCCGTCCTGCACGGCCTTGTTGTCGAGCTTGCTGCTGCTGAGGAAGACCACGGCGAGCACGATCGCCACCACGATCACGACCGCCAGCGCGCCCAGGCCGATGAACAGCCCCTTGCGCGACTTCTTGGCCGGTTGCAGCTGCTGCTGATCCCACGGCTGCTGCTGTTGACCCCACTGCTGTTGCGGCTGGCCCCATTGCTGCTGCGGCTGTTGCGGCTGCTGACCCCACTGCTGCTGGGTGGGCTCCCACGCCGACTGCGGCGGCGGCTGCTGCGGCCACGACGGCTGGCTCTGACCCCACTGCTGTTGCTGCTGGGGCGGGACGGGCTGCCAACCCTGCGGCTGCCCCCACTGCTGTTGCTGTGGCGGCTGCTGTCCCCAGTGCTGGGTGGGGGCGGCCGATCCGGGGGACGGCTGCTGACCGCCCCACTGCTGAGTCGGATCGTTGTTGCGTCCCTCCCCTGGACCAGGGGTCTCGTTCGGTCCGTACGGGCCGCTCATTGCCTGCCTCCACTCGCGCTCGTCGTACACACTCTCGCCCCCCGGGTAGGGTCACCGGTCCCTCACCGCGGTCGGTACACGAGAATCATCCAATCACAGTCGCTTGCACTGTGTTCGCATTGGCGGCGTTCGAGACATCAGGCGGCGTCGACGGCCACCACCCCTCGCCGGATCGCGCGCACGGCCTTGGCCGCGGTGGCGGCCACCTCGGTGTCGTCGGCGGTTTCGTGGATCTGATCGAGCAGGTCGACGACCTGGCGGCACCAGCGCACGAAATCGCCCGCGGACAGCGGACTGCCCTGATCGCCGCTGGCGAGCAGGGATTCGGCGAGGCTGTCGCCGCGCGCCCACTTGTGCACGCCGGTCACGAAACCGAGATCGGGTTCGCGGGTGGGCGGCAGCTTGTGCCGGGCCTCGTCGGTGCGCAGCCGACCCCACACGTCGACGGTCGCGCCCACCGCGCGGCGGATCGGGGCGGTCGGGCCCGAGGGACCGAGGTAGCCGCCTGTCTCCTGCCGCGACTCGTAGACCAGCACCGAGACCACCGCGGCCAGTTCGGCCGGGCCCAGCCCGCGCCACAGGCCCTGCCGAAGGCATTCGGCCACAACGAGATCGGCCTCGGTGTAGATGCGGGCGAGGCGGCGGCCGTCGGCGGTCACCTCGCCGTCGTCGACGTACCCGCGCTCGGCGAGCAGGCCGACGATACGGTCGAAGGTGCGGGCGAGCGAGTTCGTGGTGGCCGCGACCTGCTGGCGCATGGACTCGGTCTCGCGCTGCAACCGGTTGTAGCGTTCGCCGATGCGGGCCAGCTGTTCGCGATCGGGCCGGGTGTGCGCGGGATGCGAGCGCATGGCGCGGCGCAGGTTCTGTAGTTCGCGGTCGTCGGCGGCCCGGCTGCGGGCGCCGCGACGCTGGCGGCCGGGGGCGCTGATCCCGGTGCTGCGCAGCGCCGAGGCCAGATCGCGGCGGGTGCGCGCGGTGCGGTGGTCGACGTGCCGGGGCAGGCGCATGTGGCCCAAAGCCTGTGCGGGCGTGGGGAAGTCGGCCACCGAGACGCGCCCGGCCCACTTGTCCTCGGTGAGCACCAGCGGGCGCGGATCGCCGGGGGTCGCGTCGGGTTCGAGGATGACCGCGAGACCCTGGCGGCGACCGCTCGGGATGGCCACCACGTCGCCGCGCCGCAGCGCGGTCAGCGAGGCCACCGCCGCGCCGCGCCGATCGGCCCGGCCCTGGCGTTCCAGTTCGCGTTCGCGGGTCTTGATGCGCTCGCGCAGCGACAGGTACTCGAGGAAGCCGTCGTCGCCGATCTGCGAGCGGAGTTTGCGCAACGCGCCCTCGTTGCGTTCGATGCCCCGCACCAGGCCCACAACCGACCGGTCGGCCTGGAACTGGGCGAAGGAGCGTTCGAGCAGGGCCCGCGACTCCTCGGCGCCCATCCGATCGATGAGGTTGATGGACATGTTGTAGCCGGGCCGGAACGAGCTGCGCAGCGGATAGGTTCGGGTGGAGGCGAGCCCGGCCACCGCGCTGGTGTCCACGTCGGGGGTCCACACCACGACCGCGTGTCCCTCGATATCGATGCCGCGCCGCCCCGCGCGCCCGGTCAGCTGGGTGTACTCGCCGGGGGTGAGTTCGGCGTGCGACTCGCCGTTGAACTTGACCAGCCGTTCCAGCACCACCGTGCGGGCGGGCATGTTGATGCCCAATGCCAGTGTCTCCGTGGCGAATACGGCCCGCACCAGACCGCGCACGAACAACTCCTCCACCGCGTGCCGGAAGGCGGGCAGCATCCCGGCGTGGTGGGCGGCCAGGCCGCGGTGCAGCCCCTCGCGCCACTCCCAGTAGCCGAGCACCTCGAGGTCGGTGCGCGGCAGATCGCCGGTGTGTTTGGTGATGATCTCCTCGACCAGGTCGAAGTCCTCGGGGCGGCTCAGATCCAGCCGCGAGCGCACGCACTGCGCGAGCGCGCCGTCGCATCCGGCCCGGCTGAAGATGAACGTGATGGCCGGGAGCAGACCCTCCTTGTCGAGCAGGGCCAGCATCTCCGGGCGCGGCAGCGACCGCGGATCGCGCCGCGGGCCGCCGCGACCGCGCGGGCCGCCCCAGTCGTGCATGCGGTCGGCGGCCTCGCGCTGCTTGATGTAGCGCACCAGATCCTCGTCGACGAGGACCTTCTGGTCGCTGGACCGGGTGTCGAACAGGTCGAACAGCCGCCGCCCGACCAGGACGTGCTGCCACAGCGGGACCGGGCGGGTCTCGTCCACGATGACCGCGGTGTCGCCGCGCACGGTCTCCATCCACGCGCCGAACTCCTCGGCGTTGCTGACCGTCGCCGACAGGCTCACCAGCCGCACCTCGGGCGGCAGGTGCAGGATGACCTCCTCCCACACCGCGCCCCGGAACCGGTCGGCCAGATAGTGCACCTCGTCCATGACGACGTACGAAAGCCCTTGCAGCGCATCCGAACTCGCGTAGAGCATATTGCGCAACACCTCGGTGGTCATGACCACGACGGAGGCGTCGGGATTGAGCGACTGATCGCCGGTGAGCAGGCCCACCGCGCCGCGGCCGTAACGTTCGACCAGGTCGGCGTACTTCTGATTGGACAGCGCCTTGATGGGCGTGGTGTAGAAGCATTTGCCCCCGGCCGCGCGCGCCAGATGCACCGCGAATTCGCCGACGACGGTCTTGCCCGCTCCGGTCGGCGCGCAGACCAGCACGCTGTGCCCGCCCTGCAGCGACTCACACGCCTGCCGCTGGAACGGATCGAGGGAAAAACTCAGTTCCGCGGCGAATGCCGCGAGTTCGCCGGAAAGCGACCGATGTGCCACTCGTCAGAGAGTATCGGAGTAGTCCGACACCGGGCGCGGAGTTTTGTCCGGCGTGGTGGTGATCGACTCGGCCGGGCGCACCGGTTCGGGCGCGCCGACGGGGGCGGCCGCGGCCGAATCGTCGAGCGGGGACGCCTCGTCGTCGCTCAGCGCACCCCAGTCGTCGCCGCGCCGGGCGCGTCGGCGGTCGTTGAGCCGCGCGATCTGCACAGCGATCTCGAACAGCACGGTCAGCGCGGCCGCCAGCGCGAGCATGGAGAACGGATCCTGCGGGGTGACGACGGCCGCGAAGACGAACAGGCCGAAGACCATGCCGCGTCGCCACTTCTTGAGCTTGTCGTAGCTCAGCACGCCGATCATGTTGAGCCCCACCACGAGCAGCGGGGTCTCGAAACTTACCCCGAAGATGATCAGCAGCTGGATGATGAAGCCGAAGTACTGCGTACCGCTGAGCGCGGTGATCTGGACATTGCTGCCGATGCCCATGAGGAAGCTCAACGCGTGCGCGACCACCCAGTAGGCCAGCACCGCGCCGGTGACGAACAGCGCCGCGCCCGCGGTCACGAAGCTGATCGCGTACTTGCGCTCCTTCGCGTACAGCCCCGGGGTGATGAATGCCCACAGCTGATACAGCCACACCGGGCAGGCGAGCACCACGCCCGCGGTCAGGCCGACCTTGAACCGCAGCATGAACTGCTCGAACGGCGCGGTCGCCAGCAGGCGGCAGGCGCCGTCGGTGGTGAGCTGAGCCCGATGCGCGGGCGGCAGCGAACAGTACGGTCCGCGCAGGATCTCACCCAGGCTCTCGATGCCCAAGAACGAGTGCGCGTACCAGAAGAAGCCGAACGCGGTGGTGAGCGCGACCGCCAGCAACGACTTCAGCAGCCGGGACCGCAGTTCCTGCAGATGCTCGACCAACGACATGGTGCCGTCGGGATTCGTCCTGCGCCGGCTGCGCCGGGGGTCGAACGGAATGCGCATGGAAGTGACTGCCTCGCTGATCGCCTGAGCGTCCGGACATGATTCGACCCGGGACGAGAATTCTCATCCCGGGGGCAACGCGGACCTGCTACGCCTTGTGCGTTTCCGGCTTGGCCTGCGGGGCCGCGGCATTGGGCTGCGCCGGGGGCAGCTCCTGCTGCGCGGGCGCGGGAGTCTGTGCCGCCGGAGTACCGCTCTGGGAGCCGTCGTTGTGCATCTCGTTCATCTCGCTCTTGAAGATGCGCAGCGACCGCCCGAGGCCCCGGGCCGCGTCCGGCAGCCGCTTGGCGCCGAACAGCAGCAGGAACAGCAACGCAATGATGAGCCAGTGCGTCGGGCCGAATGAACCCATGGATTACCTCCAAAGACTGTGGTATTTCCGATGCTACCGGACCTGGTCTCGGCGAACGCCCTCGTCAGCCCTTCGCCGAACGCAACTCTGCCAGCAGTTCCGGACCGGACCATCTGCGGGGGTCGCCGCTCTCGGCGGCGGTGATCAACGCGACCAGGCGCGCGTTGACCGGGGTGGGGACGCCGACCATCCGGCCCAGGTTCACGATTTCGCCACAGAGCCAAGCGATTTCGGTCTTACGACCCAGCGCGAGATCGTCGGCCATGGACGAGCGGGCCATCGGATCGATCGCCAGCACCCGGCCCGAGACCCGGCGGAACAGCGGATCGGGCACGGTGAGCAGGCGGGTCATCAGCTCCGGCGGCAGCGGGGTGAGCCGCGCGGGTCGGATGCGGGCGCGCTGCATGACGGTCAGCGCCTCGGCCTGGGCCAGGGCCAGGCAGCGGCGGTAGTCGCGCTGGGACAGCTCCTCACGCAGGGCGCGGCCGGACAGGGCGTTGACGGCGTTGTTCAGATTCAGCAGCAGTTTGGCCCACTGCACCGGCCGCAGGTCGGCGTGCCGGTCCAGGGCGAGCCCGGCCCGGCCGAACAGCGGGGCGAAGCGGCGCAGCGCGGGATCGTCGGCGACGGCGAGGCCGCCCTCGGTGCCGCGGTGGACGTGGCCGCCCTCGTGCTGGATCACGTTGAACATGATCATGCCCGCGAGCACCACACAGGACGGCAGGATCTCGCGGATCGTGCTGTCGTGGCCGATCCCGTTCTGCAGGCTCACCACCACCGTATCGGGCCGGACCACCTCGGCCAGTTGCCGCGCGGCCTCGGCGGTCTGCGCGGACTTCACGGTGACGAGCACCAGATCGGCGATGGCGGCGCTGCCGGGTTCGGTGGCGGTGTGGAAGGCGCTGGGCGCCACCCGATCGTCGCCGCCGTCGAGATCGGTGAGACGCAGGCCGGTGTCGGCGAGCGCGCCGAGCACGCGCGGCCGACCCACGAAGGTGACGTCGGCGCCCGCGGCCGCCAGCTTGCCGCCCACGAACAGCCCGACGCTCCCGGCGCCGAGCACCGTCACGCGAAAGGTCAAGCGGGACCGACCTCCTCGATCACGGTCTCGGCGTACCCGGCGTCGTCGTAGGCGGCCAGGGCGGCCCCGGACCGTTCGCGCACGGCGGTCACCAGTTCGGCGGGGCCGAGAACCGTGACGCCCGAACCGAATCCGAGCAGCAGCCGAGCCATCCAGTCCAGGGTGGCGAACCGCATGGTGGCCTCGACGCTGCCGTCGGCATGCACGGCCACCCGGTGCATCGGGTACTGGTCCAGCACCCACGCGTAGTCGGAGCGAATCCGCAAGCGCGCCAACGGAACCGCCGGATCGTCGGAGAACAGGTCCAGGCCCGCGGTCTCGTCGGTGGCGTGGCTGGGCGGCCGGGCGGGCTCGTCGAGTTCGGTGGCCTCCTCGATGCGGTCGAACCGGAACAACCGCACGCCCTCGGCCTGGCGACACCACGCCTGGAGGTAGGAGTTGTTGTCCACCAACACGATTCGGATCGGATCGACCACCCGCTCGGAGACCACGTCGCGACTGGACGAGTAGTACACCAGCCGCAGCGCGCGGGTGTGTGCCAGGGCCGAACGGACCGTGGTGACGGCGGGCGCCTCGACGAGCGGGGCGCTCGCGCCGGTTCCGTCCGGTCCCTTGTCGCCCGCGATGGCGGCCTCGATCTTGGCGGTGGCGGACTGGGCGGCGGTCGGATCGACCATGCCGGGCAAGGCGGCGATCGAGCGCAACGCCACCAGCAGGGCGGTGGCCTCGGTGGAGGTGAGTCGCAGCGGTCGGTCCATGCCCGCGGAGAAGGTGACCTCGATGCTCTCCTCGGAGAACGACAGGTCGATCAGATCGCCGGGGCCGTAACCGGGCAGGCCGCACATCCACAGCTGGTTCAGGTCGTTCATCAGCTGTTTGGTGGTCACGCCCAGATCGGCGGCGGCCTCGGCCGCGCTGATGCCCGGGTGGGCGAGCAGGTAGGGGACCATGTTCAGCAGCCGGGACAGCCGGGTTGCCAGGCGGGTGCTCACGCGCCGACCTCCGTGCGCTCGAGCACCGACCGCAGCCGGTCGATGACATCGGCGCGCAGTTCGGCCGGGGCGAGCACGAGGGCATCGGGACCGAGTCCGGTGATCAAGCGCGCCAACCAGTCCCGCGAGCGCACCGGCACCTCGACGATCGCGCCGGACCGCCCGCCCACCACGCGCTCCTCGACGATCGCGCCGAGACGCCGGATCTCCTGCCCGCGGCCGTCGGCGACCCAGACCGTGGCCGAACCGGTCACGGGCGCGGCGCCGGTGACCTCGCCGACGATCTTGCGCAGGTCCACCCCGTCGGGTTTGCGGACCGCGTTCTCCGGGCCGTACGCGGTCACGTCCTCACCGATACGCGAGAGCCGGAAGGTGCGCACGGCGTCGCGGTCGCGGTCGTGCCCGACGAGGTACCAGCGGCCGTGATGGGTGACCACACCCCACGGTTCGACATCGCGCATGAGATAGGGCGCGCTGTGCGAGACCCGGTGCTCGAATCGGACGGCCCGCCCCGCGTCGATGGCCGCCAGGAGTTTGCCCAGCGCCGCCTCCGAGCCCCGGGTGCGCGCGGGCACGGCGGGCACCGACGCCAGGGCCGCGTCGGGTTCGACGTGCACGCCCGCGGCGCGCAGCTTCAGCAGCGCGCCCTCGGCCGCGGTCGCCAACTCCGGCGACTCCCACAGCTGCACCGCCACCGCGACCGCGGCGGCCTCCTCGCTGGTCAGATCGATGTCGGGTAGTTCGTAGGCATCGCGGTTGATGCGATAGCCCTCCTGGCCCGAGTACCGCCCCACCGGTCCGGTCTCGAGCGGGATCCCCAGATCGCGCAGTTCGTTCTTGTCCCGCTCGAACATCCGGCTGAACGCCTCGTCGCTCACCGAATCCTCGTAACCGGCGACGCTGTCCCGAATCCGCTCCGCGGTCAGGAACTGCCGGGTCGACAACAGCGCGATGACCAGATTCATCAGCCGTTCGACCTTGGATATCGCCACCCGATAGAGAGTAATGCGCAGGCGGGGATCGATGCGCGGTGGTCCGGGTTTCGTCTCGGACGGGTCAGTCGAGCAATTCGACCCGGCAGGGTAGCCCGGGTGCCTTGCTCAGCTTCTGGTCGGCGGTGAGCAGGGGAACATCGAGCCGCGCGGCCAGGGCCACATAGAGGGCATCGTAGAACGAGACCGAATGACGGAGTTTCCATGCCTCGGTCGCGAGCCAGCCGTGATGGACATAGCGATGGTCGATCATCGATGCCAGCATCCGAAGCCCGACGATCGGCACCTCCTCGCCGACTCGACCCTGGTACTCATGGCGCCGAAGTACTTGGCCCACTTCGGCATCGAGCAAATGCGGCGCATGACTCACCGTCGACTCGATCAGGTGGGCGACCGCGATGCCCTTGGCGTCCGCACGCAGAATGGCCGTCGATATCGCCGATGCGTCGACGACATACTCCTTACTCGCCACGAGCGTCCCGCAAAGCGGCCAGGATGCTCTCGCCGTCAGCGCCGGTACCCGTATCCCGCTCGAGGGCATCTCGCACGGCCGCCAACGCCTCCGCCTTCGTGCGACGGCGCGCCATCGCGATCAACTCCTGCCGCATGTACGCCTGGAGCGACATCCCCAGGGCATCGGCACGGCGGCGCAACACCTCGGCGTCCTCGTCCGGAACATCACGAATCTGAATCGTGGCCATAGCGCTAGTATAGCGTCATTGCGACGCCAATTTCGCGCAAACTACATCGAGGCGATCAGCCGATCCACCCGCTCGTCCACCGACCGGAACGGATCCTTGCACAACACCGTGCGCTGGGCCTGGTCGTTGAGCTTCAGATGCACCCAGTCGACGGTGAAGTCGCGCCCGGCCTCCTGGGCGGCGGTGATGAAGTCGCCGCGGAGTTTGGCGCGGGTGGTCTGGGGTGGGGTGGTGACGGCCGCGTCGACCGACTCGTCCTCGGTGACGCGCTTGGCCAGGCCCTTGCGTTGCAGCAGGTCGAAGACGCCGCGGCCGCGCTTGATGTCGTGGTAGGCCAGGTCGAGCTGGGCGATCTTGGGATCGGACAGGTCCATGCCGTAGCGGTCCTGGTAGCGCTGGAACAGCTTGCGCTTGATGACCCAGTCGATCTCGGTGTCGACCTTCGCGAAGTCCTGCGCCTCGACCGCGTCGAGGGTGCGGCCCCACAGGTCCACCACCGCGTCGACCTGCGGGTCGCGCTCGCGGTTGCGCAGATGCTCGACCGCGCGGGCGTAGTACTCGCGCTGGATGTCGAGGGCGCTGGCCTGACGGCCACCGGCGAGCCGCACCGGGCGACGGCCGGTGAGGTCGTGGCTCACCTCGCGGATGGCCCGAATCGGGTTGTCCAGGGCGAAATCTCGGAACGACACCCCCGCCTCGATCATCTCGAGCACCAGCGCGGCCGTGCCGACCTTGAGCATGGTGGTGGTCTCGGACATGTTCGAGTCGCCGACGATCACATGCAGGCGGCGGTACTTCTCGGCGTCGGCGTGCGGCTCGTCGCGGGTGTTGATGATCGGCCGGGAGCGGGTGGTCGCGGACGACACGCCCTCCCAGATGTGCTCGGCCCGCTGCGACAGGCAGAAGGTCGCGGCCTTAGGGGTTTGCAGCACCTTGCCCGCGCCGCAGATGAGCTGGCGTGTCACCAGGAACGGCAGCAGCACATCGGAGATCCGGGAGAACTCGCCCGCGCGCACGACGAGGAAGTTCTCGTGGCAGCCGTAGGAGTTGCCCGCGGAGTCGGTGTTGTTCTTGAACAGGTAGATGTCCCCGCCGATGCCCTCCTCGGCCAGGCGCTGCTCGGCGTCGATCAACAGCTCCTCGAGCACCCGCTCACCCGCGCGATCGTGGGTGACCAGCTGGACCAGGCTGTCGCATTCGGCCGTGGCGTACTCCGGGTGGGAACCGACGTCGAGGTAGAGCCGGGCGCCGTTGCGGAGGAATACGTTCGAGCTACGGCCCCAGGAAACCACCCGGCGGAACAGATACCGGGCCACCTCGTCAGGGCTCAACCGACGGTGACCGTGGAACGTGCACGTCACCCCGAATTCGGTCTCGATCCCCATGATTCGTCGCTGCACCCTATCGACATTACAGCCATGTCATGCCCGAAAGTGGCTGTGCGAGCAAGCCGATGCATACGTCTTCGCAACGATTCCGCCGCGAAGCATCCCGCTGACCGGGCGGGGACAGCGGAAATACGCCGATTCCCCGCGCCCGGGACGACCGGGACGCGGGGAATCGGAGTAGACGGGATCCGCTACGGGTTGGACGGATCTCCCGCCGACGGGGTCTCCGACTCCGAGGAGTCGCCGCTGGGCAGCAGCGCCTCGAGGGCGGGTCCGTTGATCCGGCGGAAGGCCCGGCGCGGCCGGGCTTGCTCGAGGGTCGCCACCTCGAGCGACTGCACGCCGAGGGTGCGCTTGTCCTTGTCCGCGCCCTCCGGGGCGCCCTTCTGCAGGGCCGCCACGGCCACATCGATCGCGGCCTGCAGGTCCAGTCCCGGACGGTAGGACCCCTTGAGCGCGGTGACGATGGGCTCGGTGTTGCCGCCCATCACCACGTACTCTCGCTCGTCGACGATGGATCCGTCGAAGTTGATCCGGAACAGCACCGAATTCGGGTTCTGCTCGGGATAGGCCACCTCGGCGATGCAGATCTCGACCTCGAACGGCTTGAGCTGATCGGTGAAGATCGTGCCCAGCGTCGAGGCGTACATGTTCGCCAGCGCCCGGCCGGTCACATCGCGCCGGTCGTACTGATACCCGCGCAGGTCGGCCTGGAGAATGCCGCCCCGGCGCAGGTTCTCGAACTCGTTGTACTTGCCGACCGCGGCGAACCCCACCCGGTCGTACAGTTCACTCACCTTGTGCAGCGTCGCCGAGGGGTTCTCGGCCACGAACAGCACACCCTTGTCGTACACCAACACCACGACACTGCGGCCCCTCGCGATGCCCTTGCGCGCAAGCTCGGTCTTGTCGCGCATGATCTGCTCGGCCGACGCGTAGTACGGCAGTGTCATGCCTTGGCACTCCTCTCCTCCGCCGTGCGCTCGTCGACGATCGTCCGCGCGATCTCGGCGAGTCGGCCGTCGGAAACCTCTTCGGCCCCTTCGGCATTGATCACGACCGCGGTCGGGAAGATGTTGCGCAGCAGATCCGGCCCACCGGTCGCGGTGTCGTCGTCGGAGGCGTCCAGCAGCGCCTCGACGGCGATGCGCAGGGCGCGGTCCTCATCGATACCGTGCTGGTAGGTCTTCTTCAACGACGTCTTGGCGAACATCGAACCCGAGCCGACCGCGGTGTAGCCGAACCGCTCCTCGCTGCGCCCGCCGACCACGTCGTAGGACACGATGCGCCCGGCCCGGTCCTGATCGGTGGCCTCGAAGTCGTAACCGACCAGGATCGGCACCACGGCCAGGCCCTGCAACGCGGCGGGCAGGTTGTCGCGCACCATCTTCGACAGCTTGTTGGCCTTGCCGTCGAAGGTCAGCGACACGCCCTCGATCTTCTCGTAATGCTCCAACTCCACGGCGAACAGCCGGATCATCTCCACCGCCACGCCCGCGGTACCGGCGATGCCGGCCGCGGAGAACGTGTCGGTGATGTAGACCTTCTCCATGTCGCGGCTGGCCAGCAGGTTGCCCTGGGTGGCACGCCGGTCGCCCGCGATCAGCACGCCGCCGCGGTAGCTCACCGCGACGATCGTGGTGCCGTGCGGGGCGATGTCCTGCGACGACGAACCCCGCGGGACATCGGCGACGCGCCCGAATCCGTTGCCGGACAACAGATCCGGGGCGTGTTCCCGCAGGTATTCGGAGAAGGAGGACAGGGCGTACCCCACGTGGAGCCGCAAGGGGTCACCTGATGTCACTGGCCGCCTTTCTGAACGTACGCGCGCACGAAGTCCTCCGCGTTCTCCTCGAGCACATCATCGATCTCGTCGAGTAGGTCGTCGGTTTCCTCCGCCAGTTTCTCGCGACGCTCCTGACCCGCGGCATCGACGCCGGCGGCGTCGTCGTCCTCGTCGCCACCACCGGCGCGCTTGGTCTGCTCTTGTGCCATAGCAGCCGACCTCCTCTGTACTGATATCGGCGAGCATCGGAGAAAATCCGATGCTCGTACGTCAACACTACCCAGCGGCGACGACAACGGGCCGGATTACACCGCAATGAACCCCCGCCGCAACCGCGTGGCAGCCCGCTCAGGTGGTCAGTTGCTCGACCAGCTGCGCGGCCGTGTCCACCCCGTCGAGCAGCTTGCCGACGTGGGTTTTCGTGCCCCGGCGGGGTTCGAGGGTGGGGATGCGCACCAGCGAATCGCCGCCGAGGTCGAAGATCACCGAATCCCAACTGGCCGCGGCGATGTCGGCGCCGAACCGGCGCAGGCACTCGCCGCGGAAGTAGGCCCGGGTGTCGGTGGGCGGATTGGTCATCGCGTCGAGCACCTCCTGCTCGCTGACCAGCCGCTGCATCGACCCGCGCGCGACGAGCCGGTTGTACAGGCCCTTGTCCAGGCGCACGTCGGAGTACTGGAGGTCGACCAGGTGCAGTTTCGGCGCGGCCCAGCCCAGCCCCTCGCGATTGCGCATGCCCTCGAGCAGGCGCAGTTTGGCGGGCCAGTCCAGCAGGTGGGCGCATTCCATCGGATCGCGCTCGAGCAGGTCGAGCACGTGCGCCCACTTCTCCATGACGTCGGTGACCCGGGAGTCGTCGGTGCCCTGGCGGCTGTGGAACTTCTCCACCCGGTCCAGGTACAGCCGCTGCAACGCCAGGCCGGTGAGTTCGCGCCCGTCGACCAGCGCGACCGTGGCGCGCAGGGTGGGATCGTGGCTGATCTGATGGATCGCGGTGACCGGCCGGGCCAGTTGCAGATCCGACAGGTCCTCCCCCGCCTCGATGAGGTCGAGCACCAGCGCGGTCGAGCCGACCTTCAGATAGGTCGACCACTCCGACAGATTCGCGTCGCCGACGATGACGTGCAGGCGGCGGTACTTGTCGGCGTCGGCGTGCGGTTCGTCGCGGGTGTTGATGATGCCGCGCTTGAGCGTGGTCTCGAGCCCGACCTCGACCTCGATGTAGTCCGCGCGCTGCGACAGCTGGAAGCCGGCCTGGTCGCCGGACTGGCCGATGCCGACCCGCCCCGAACCGCACACCACCTGCCGGGAGACGAAGAACGGGGTGAGCCCGACGATGATCTGATTGAACGGCGTGTCCCGGCTCATCAGATAGTTCTCGTGGGTGCCGTAGGAGGCACCCTTGCCGTCGACGTTGTTCTTGTACAGCTGCATGCGCGGCGCGCCGGGCACGCTGGAGGCGTAGCGGGCCGCGGCCTCCATCACGCGCTCCCCGGCCTTGTCCCAGATGACCGCGTCCAGCGGGTCGGTGACCTCGGGCGCGGAGTATTCGGGGTGGGCGTGGTCGACGTAGAGGCGGGCGCCGTTGGTGAGAATCATATTGGCCGCGCCGACCTCGTCGGCATCGATCACGGGCGCGGGCCCGTTGAGGCGGCCCAGATCGAATCCTCGCGCGTCGCGCAGCGGCGATTCCACCTCGTAGTCCCATCGCGTGCGCTTGGCACGGGGCACTCCGTCGGCCGCCGCGTAGGCGAGCACCGCCTGGGTGGAGGTGAGGATCGGGTTGGCCGAGGGCTCGGAGGGCGTGGAAATGCCGTACTCGACCTCGATTCCGATGATGCGCTGCATGTGTTCGAGCCTATGCGACGTTCGTCCCGCTCGGGCGCGCCCGGGGTGGGCGTGTGCGCGGGCGGCGATGTCGGCCGCAGGTCGTAGGGGATGTCACTCGAAATGGGGATGCGCCCGCCTATACGAGTGTATGAGAATGGGTGGGTGCACGATTCCGCAATCCCTGCCGACCCGAATCCCCTTGCCGCCCCGCCGCGTTCGGCCGCGCGCTTGCCCGCCCTCGATGTCGCGCGGGGCATCGCGATCCTCGGCACGCTGGGCACCAACGTGTGGATCCTCACCCACCCGGCCGGGTTCATCGGCTATCTCGAGGGCGCGGATCGGCCCGAGGGCGCGTGGTTGTGGATCGAACGCGTGCTGCAACAACTCGCCCAGGGCAAGTTCCTGGGCCTGCTGACGATCATGTTCGGCATCGGGCTGGCCATCCAGCGGGGTTCGGCGGTGCGGGCTGGGCGCGCCTGGCCCGGAGGTTATCCGTGGCGGGCGGGGCTGCTGTTCCTGGACGGTCTGGTGAATTTCGTATTCGTCGCCGAATTCGACGTGCTGATGGGGTACGCCGTGACCGGCGCGGTGGTCGCCGTCCTGCTCGCGACGAGCGAACGCGCCCAGCGCCGTTGGCTGCTCGGCCCGGCGGCCGTGCACGTGGCCGTGCTCACCCTCGTCACCCTCGCGATCACCCTTGCGCCGCAAGGCGATCCGGCCCCGCGCCGACCGTTGGATCCGAACCCGTACGCGGACGGTTCGTTCTGGGATCTCGCCGTGTTCCGGCTGGCGAACGCGGGTCTGTTCCGGCTGGAACCGGCCTTCATCTTCCCGATGTCGATCGCGCTGTTCCTGGTGGGGGCGCGGCTGTTTCGGGCCGGATTGTTCGAGCCGCGCGGCGCGCGCCTGCGGCGGCGCCTGCTGATCCTCGGCCTGGCCGTGGCGGCCCCGCTGGATCTGGCGCTGGGCCTGTGGGACGGCGATCTGGTGCTGCTCACCCGCTACGGCACCGCGCCGATCGTGGCGCTCGGTCTGCTCGCGCTGATCGCCGAGACCTACGCGCGGCGGCCGCGGACCGGATGGGCGGGCCGCCGCCTCGCCGAGGTGGGCCGGGTGGCGTTGAGCTGCTACATCCTCCAGAACCTGGTCACCTCGGCGCTGTGCTACGGCTGGGGTCTCGGGCTCGCCGCGCGCGTGTCGCCGAACGAGCGGGTCCCGTTCACGGTCGGGATCTATCTGCTCGTGTGCGCGCTCATGATGGTGTTCGCGCACGCATGGCTGCGCCGTTTCGCGCGGGGGCCGGTGGAATGGTTGTGGCACAAGGGTTATCGACTGCTCGCCCGCGAGGGGCGCGACGCTCCGGCGCCCTCGTCGGTCGCGCGCTGAGCCGGACCCGCCGCCCCGCCGACGGAACTCCTGGCCCGCCCGCCGATGTGCGATCATATGACGGGACTCGCGGCCCACCGTCGCGCCCCGCATGGTCCGTCCGACACTCGTCCACCGGGGGTAGTGCCATGTCGATCCCGCACGTCAGCGGCCCGCCGCTCACCGAGCCGCCCGCGAGCGCGAATCCGCCCGCGCCGCCCCGGCTTCCGCGACTGTTCTCCACCTACGTTCTGGTCGGGCTGCTGGCGGCGGGACTGATCTGGTCCGGACCGCTGGCGGGCTGGGTCGGTTCGTCGGCGCGTTTGCAGACGGCCGCGACGGTGTTCACCGGAGTGTTCGTGCAGGCGGTGCCGTTCCTGGTGCTGGGCGTGCTGGTCAGCGGGACCATCGCCGCGTGGGCGTCACCGGAACTGCTGCGAAAGTTGTTGCCGCGCAACGAGACCGCCGCGATCGGGGTGGCCGGGGTGGCAGGGATGGCGCTGCCCGGATGCGAATGCGGCGTGGTGCCGGTGTCGCGGCGGCTGATGGATCAGGGCGCGCCGAGCGCGGCGGCGTTCGCCTTCCTGTTGTCGGCGCCCGCGGTGAATCCGGTGGTGCTGGTGGCGACCGCGGTCGCGTTTCCCGGCGAGCCGGGCATGGTCGCCGGGCGGTTCGCGGGATCGATGGCCACGGCGTTGGTCGTGGGCTGGCTGTGGGCTCGGTTCGGGCGCCCGGAGTGGTTCACCCCGCGCCCGCACGGCCACGAGCACTGGGCGCCCGGCCGCTCGCGCTGGACGGTGTTCACCGAGGCCGCCCGGCACGACTTCCTGCAATCGGCGGCGTTTCTCGTGATCGGGGCCGCGGCGGCGGCCGCGCTGCACGTCCTGGTCCCGCCGACCTGGTACCGGGAGCTGTCCGGGCAGCCGCTCGTGTCGATCGTGGTGCTGGCCCTGCTGGCGGTGGTCCTGGCCTTGTGCTCGGAGGCGGACGCGTTCGTGGCGGCGAGCATGTCGGGGTTGCCGCTGCTGCCGCGACTGGTGTTCCTCGTGGTGGGTCCGGCGGTGGATGTGAAGCTGTTCGCCATGCAGACCGGCGCGTTCGGCCGCCGGTTCGCGATCCGGTTCGCGCCGTTGACATTCGGGGTGGCGATCGTATGCGGGACGGTCGCGGGGCTGATCTTCCTGGGCGGTGTGCGATGAACCGGGCGGCCCAGAACCTCGTGCTGCTGCTGTTGGGCGGCGCGGTGCTCGATATCGCGCTGGACGGCACCTACCTGCGGTATGTGAAACCGGGACTGCAACCGTATCTGATCCTCAGCGGGGTGGTGTTGCTCGCGCTGGCCGTCGTCGCCATCGTCCGCGACATCCGGAAGGGCTGGGCCGCAACCGATTCCGAGCATCCCGGCCGCGCGCAGTGGCTGCTGCTGGCCCCGATCGCGGCGTTGCTGGTCATCGTCCCGCCCGCGCTGGGCGCGACCTCGGTGCGGTCCGGCACCACCGCCCAGGCCGCCGTCGACTCGGGGGACAAGTTCGCCTTCCCGCCGCTGCCGTCCGGTCCCGCGCCGACCGTGCGGATGGTGGATCTGCTCGACCGCGCCGCCTACGACTCCAGCGGCGAACTCGACCGGCGGGAGATCACCGTGGTCGGCTTCATCGTGCACACGGAGACGGGCGTGGATCTGGCCCGCGTCGTCATCACGTGCTGCGTGGCCGACGCCCAGACGATGTCCGTGCATCTGGGCGGCGATTTCGACAGCCCACCGGACGATACGTGGGTGTCGGTGCGCGGCAAGGTCGTTCCCGATTCGGCGCGGCCGGAGACGAATATGACCCCGACCCTCGACGTGCTCGAGCTGCGGACCGTTCCCGCCCCGGCCCGGGTCTACGGCTGAGGCTCACAGGTACCGCTTCAGGAAGGCCAGTCCCGCGTCGAAGCCCGCGCCCTCGATGGTGTGGTGGTCGGCGTCGAACACGGCGAATTCGAACGGCGTTCCGGCGGCGGACAATTCGGCCGTCAGCGCGAGGGTCATGGGCAGCGGCACCGTCGCGTCGGCCGTGCCCTGCCCGATGAACAGCGGCTGCCGGTACCCGCTCGTCGCCACGCCCAGGTAGGAGGCGAACACGGCGACGGCGGCCGGATCGTCGAGGGGACGCGCCAGCAGATCGGACACGCTCCGATCCCCCACGGCCGCAGGCCAATCCAGCACACAGTACGAGACGATGTCGCTCACCAGCCGCCGCCCCTCGGCGCTGAGGTAGGGCTGGATGTCGAACCCCGGCTGATTCGCCCCGATCGCGGCGAGCAGGGCGGTGACGGTTCCGGTCAGCCCATTCGAGATCTCCGGCGAGGGCAGGCCGGGTCGCGCGATCGGGAGCAGCTTGTCGACATTGGACGGCGGCGACAATGCCGCGGTGGCCCGGAAATCCAGTTCGGGCGCGTACTCGGAGGCGAGATGTCCGGTGCTCAAGGCCGCGTGGCCGCCCTGGGACACCCCGAGCACCGCCCAGCGAGACGACAACTCCCCGAACGCGTTCCGGGCCGCGCGCACCAGATCGATCGTCGCGGTCGCCTCGGTGCGGCCGTTCAGATACGGGTGCACGCCCGGCGACTCCGGGCTCAGACCCAGATAGTCCGGCGCGACCGCCGCGAAGCCCGCGCGGTTGAGCCGCAGCAGCGCGGACGTATCGGCCGGGCCGCCGGTCGGCGAGCGCGGCCCGCAGCGCGCCGACAGCCCGCTTGTCCCGTGATCCCAGGCGATGATCGGCCAGCCCCCGGCGGGCGGGGTGCCCTCCGGGAGGTACAGCAGTCCCGTCGCGGTCGTGGCCCGGCCGTCCAATGCCGGTGTGGCGTAGGTGATCACGTAGCCGCGCTCGGCGCTGTCCCCGCTCGCGGGCAGTGGTTCCACGCGCAGTGGTTCGCCCGGGTTCGTGCCCGGCGGCTCGGCCGAACCCACCGCGGTCGTCGCGAGCACGACGCCCGCCGCGACACACACTGCCCGGAGCCACTGCCCGCTCATGACAACCATCCGACCGATCCGGGGCCCGCCGACCCGCTCAATCATGGCCTCACGATCGATCGACCGCCCGTTCATTCTCCCCCGGCTCGCGCGGGGCCGGTAGCAACGAACCGAACACGATCGCCGCGACCGGAACGAGACACAACACCGTGAGCACCGCCTGCGGGCCGTGCCGATCGGCCAGCACACCCAGCAGCGGGGCCGACAATCCGCCCGCGCTCACCGCCAGGCCGAGGGTGACGCCGGACGCGGTGCCGGGACGCCCCGGCAGATAGTCCTGTCCCAGCTTGACCAGGACCGCGAACGGAATGTTCACGGCCGCACCGGCGATCGCCGCCGACAGCAGGGCCAGCCGCGGCTCCGGCGTCACCCGCAGCAGCACCAACGCGGGCACCGCCGCCAGGCAACCCAGCCGGATCGTGCGCAACATCCCCGCTCGATCCGCGATCCGCCCGCCCAGCAGGGTGCCCGCGACCCCGCCGACCAGGAACGCCGTCAGCGCGGCGTTGCCGAGCGTGCTCGACGCGCCCAGGTGATCGATCCAGTACAGGGCGATGAACGTATTCATCCCGAATGCCACGATCGACCGGACCACCGACACCGCCGTCAAGGCCGTGAACGCCCACCACCGATCCCGCCCCGCCCGCACCCGCGTCCCGGCGTCCCCGGCTCCCCGACGAATCTGATACCGCCACAACAGAATTCCCATGAGCACGGCCGGGGGCACGAAGATCGCGGTCGCGCCCACCCCGAACGACACCAGCGCGGGCGTGGCCAGCGCGGGGGCGAGGAAGAAGCCGACGCTGCCGCCCGCCGCGAACAGGCTCATCCCGGTCGCGCTGTCCCCCGCGTCCCGGCGCGCGTCCCGCCCGGCGGCGGGATGGAAGGCGGCCACGCCGATCCCGGAGATCAGCAACAGCAGCCACACCACCGCGTACCCCGGCGCGAGCCCCGCGAGTCCCGCGCCGATCCCCGCCACCGCCAGTCCCGCCGGGGCCAGCCACAGCAGCCGCCATCGATCGGCGAGAACGCCCAGAAACGGTTGCGGCAGTGAGCTTCCCAGTGTGGCCGCCAGCGCGAGCCCCGAGGCGGCGACATAGCTGTACCCGCGTTCGAGCACGAAGAACGGGATGCTCGCCGAGACGAGTCCCTGATAGAAGTCGTCGACGGCGTGCGCCGCCACCCAGTACCGCATCCGCCGCCACACCGGCGTCACCGGCGCGGCCGCCTCCACCCCGATCATCGGACTCCCTTCCCGCACAGCGTGTTTCGCGTCCCACGCTAGGCGAGAACCGCTTGTCGGGCTTTCGATAAGATGCCAGATTGTGTCGACAACCCGCCACGAACCGATCGCGCCCACCCACACCCGCACGGTGCCGGGACCGGGCCGCATCGATCGGCACCGGCACGACGACCACCAAGTGATCTTCCCCAGCACCGGCGCGACCGAGGTCCGCACGGCCGCGGGCAGCTGGATCGCCCCCGGCGACCGCGCCATCTGGATCCCGGCCGGATGCTGGCACGAACACGAATTCCACGGCCCCACCCGATTCCACACCGTCGGCTTCACCGCGCCCCTGATCCCCGGCCGCGACACCCCGCTCGTCCTGACCGCCACCCCGCTCGTCCGAGAGCTGATCATCGCCTGCACGACCGCCGACGCACTCCCCACCCCGGAACTCGACCGCCTGCGCGCGGTCCTCCTCGACCGTCTCCGCCGCTGCCCCGAACAACCACTGCGCCTGCCCGCTCCCCGCGACCCCCGCCTGCGCGACGCCTGCGCCCTCGTCGACGCCGACCTCACCACCCCCTGGACCCTCGCCGACCTCGGCCGCGCGATCGGCGCCTCCGAGCGCACCCTGACCCGCCTGTTCCGCACCGAACTCGGCATGACCTACCCCCGCTGGCGCACCCAGCTACGCCTCCATCACGCCACCCGACTCCTCGCCGAGGGCCACCCCGTCACCACCACCGCCCACGCCTGCGGCTGGTCCTCCCCCAGCGCCTTCATCGACGTCTACCGCCGCTTCTTCGGCCACACCCCGGGCGCACAACGGTCCGGTGGCTCTTGAGATTCGAACGCGCCCCGGCCTCACAGCATCCCGGTGGCTCCTGAGATTCGGGCGCGCCCCGGCCTCACAACGTCCCGGCGGTTCCCGAAACCTCTTGCGGGCGAGCGGCTTCCGAGTGTGCCAGCAGGTCCGCCACCAGTGTGTCGCGTTGCAAGGGCACGCCGAGGCTGCGGGCGTTGCCCTCGAACAGGGCCAGTACGGACGAGGACAGGATGCCCTCGACCTGGTCGGAGGACAGGGCGGTCGCGGGGTCGGAGCGCCAGCTGTTCACGACCCCGTCCACGAAGCCGATGATGCCGAAGGCCATGGGGCGGGCCCGGTTGGGATCGATGCCGAAGCGCGCCAACGACTTCGCGAACAGGTCGGCCAGTCGTCCGCCGATCCGGTCGCGCGCCCCGGCGAGCGCGTCCCCGCCCGGCGCGGCCCCGGCGAGGAAGCGGTGCAGGTTCGGATGCCGATCCACCCAGCCGACATAGGTGCCGACCGCGCCGCGCACCGCGTCCTTGAGCGTGCCGTCCGCGCGCAGGGTCGGCATCAGCTCCGACAGCAACGAGTCCAGGATCCGGCGGCGGATCTGCTCGTCCAGATCCGGGCGGCCGTCGAAATGCCGGTACACCACCGGGCGCGGCAGCCGCAGGCGGTCGGCGATCTGCTGCACCGACACCTCGACGCCGTTCTCCTCGATCACCGCCACGGCGGCGTCGATCACCTCGGCGCGGCGCTGCTGCTTGTGCCCGTGCCAGCGCGTGCTCCGGCCGTCGAGCCGCGAGCCGGGATCGTCGCTGGATTTGGTCACCTCGCAACGATACCCGGCCCGGTATTGACCGTTACACCATGTCTCACTAATCTGACTGTTACAGCTTGTATCGCATACTTGAGCATCAGGAGAGCCGTCATGGGCAACGACGCCGCACTGCTCGCCGAGGAATCCTTCGCGCAGCGGCTACTGAACGGATCGGTGAAGAAGTCCTACGACCCGATCGTGGACATGGACTGGGACGCGCCGCTGGATCCCGGCAAACTGTTCCTGCCCGCCGAGATCGTCTCGCTCTACGGCACCGAGCTGTGGGAGTCGATGACACCCGGGCAACGACGCGAGCTGTCGCGCCAGGAGCTGGCGAACGTGCTGTCGGTGGGAATCTGGTTCGAGAACCTGCTGAACCGATTGTTGTTGCGGGAGTTGATGAACGGCGATCCGACCAGCCGCCGTTCGCACTACACGCTCACCGAGATGGGCGACGAGTGCCGCCACATGATGATGTTCGGCAAGCTCATCGACCGCATCGAGGCCCGCCCGTACTGGCCCGAACCCGTTGGCCGCCTGGTCATCTCGTCGCTGCAACTGCTGCTGCGCGGCTCCATGGTCTGGGTGGGCGCGCTGGTGGGCGAGGAGATCTTCGACGCCCTGCAACGCAGGACCCTCGACGATCCCGAGTTGCAGCCCCTGGTCTCGCGCGCCATGCGCATCCACGTCACCGAGGAGGCCCGCCACATCGGCTTCGCCCGCGACGCCCTCGCCCGCCGGGTGCCCACCATGTCGAGGGCCGAATTGGCCTACACCCGACTGTGTGTCGCGGTCGCCGCCCCGCTGTTCGTGCACCTGATGACCAACCGGCACATGTACGACCGCGCCGGTCTGGATGGTCACGCCGCCAAACGCGCCGCCCGCGCCAATCCGCACGCCCGCCGCGCCCTCGCCACGGGCGCGGAGAACCTTGGTGCGTTCCTCGACAAGCAGGGTCTCATCGGCCCGGCCGGAAAGTGGCTCTGGCGTCGCCGGGGGCTGCTGGCATGACCGACTGCGAAATCCTCATCAGCACAACGAATCCCGATGCCCTTCGGATCCGCGCCGAGCTGTGCCGCGCGGGATTCACCGTCACCACTTTGGGCACCGACGCGGAACCAGGCCCGCACGGGCGGTCCCGGGCAGCCCGGGTAATCGAGACGCTCGCGGAACGCCGCTTCAGCAGGCGATCTCGGATATCGAGTGGGGACGTCCACACCTCCGCGGGACCGACATCCCCAGCGGATGGCGATCCCCGCACTGGATCCCGGCTCGCCAGTGAGAGCGTCCACGCCGCTGCCGAGCGGGTGATCTCGGCGGAGTTCGACGCGGATGCCGATCGCTGGATGGTGCACACGGCCGAGGGCGGGGTGCTTCGGACGAGGCTGCTGGTCCTCACGCCGTCGCCGGAGATCAGCGTCACAGGGGTCGGCAGGCGGGTGCTCGAAAGGGATTCGAGCGCACTGGCTTTCCTCGGGATCGCCTTGCACGGGTTTCCGAATCTGTTCTTCACGGAACCCCCCGGAGCAAGCAATTTCCGGCCGCCGATCGCGGAACGGGCCGAGGCGGTGCGCGCGTCCGTGGAGATGCTGCGGCACACCGCGAGTACTCGCATCGAGGCCCGCGCGGCCTGCCAGCACGAGTACGCGCGGCTGGTGCGCGGGGGCAGGCATCGGCCGCCGCGACAGGCGCGTCCACACCATTTCGATCTGACGGTCGCAGCGGATCGTGAAGCGCCCCACGAGTATTCGGGCCCAGCGCTGCTCGACGTGCCGGGGGGAGAGATCCCGGTGACCGTCACCCTCAATGGCCACGCCGATCCCATCGACGGCCGGTATCACTGGTACGGACGGGTGGATGGGGATAGCGACCTGCCGGATCCCGGTCGCGCCCAGGTGTTCCTGACGGTGCCGGGCGGCAGCCCGACCGAAGGGCGGTTGCAGGAACGCGATCCGTGGGGCCAGCTGCGGATCGTCGGGGTGGGCGAACCGCCCTTCCCCGCGGCGGCGCACGGCCACTGAGACGAATTTCCCGGCCGCTGCCGGGACGGCGGAGGGCGTACGGCTCGGGTACGGACGCCCTCCGGGACACCGGATTCCGGCATCCCGTGGGCCGATCCCGCCCCGCCGTCCCGATGGCGGCCGAGGGTCAGGCGGGCACCTTGTCCAGGAAGCCGAGGACCCGCTCGATCCGGCCGTCCGCCAGGGTGACCACGTCGAACCCGATCACCAGGGGTTCGGCGTCGGGCGCGCCGAGGAACCAGGTGAGGCGGGCGATGTCGTTGTGCCCATCGACCGGTCCGAGCCGGAACTCCAGGCCCGCGAACTGTTCCTGCGCGCCCGCGATCACGCGATCGATGGCCGCCGTCCCCGCGACCTGGGCCAGCGGGTCGGTGTAGGTGGCCTCCGGGGTGAAGACCTCCGCAATCAGCGCCGTGCGCTTGTCGGCGTCGTGCTCGTTCCAGGAGTCGATGTACCGCTGGGCAATGTTCTCGTATTCGCTCATGGCACAAGCATGTTCGCCGCGGCGGGCGGAGTCGATTACGCGGGAGGTAACACCGAGCGCAACGTCTGCTCGTCGCGCGCGAGCACGGCGCGGCCCGCGGCGGTGGCCACGATCGGGCGCTGGATCAGCTTGGGATGCGCGGCGAGCGCCTCGATCCACCGGTCCCGCTCGGCGGGGGTGCGCGGCCAGTCGGCCACGCCCAGTTCCTTCGCCTCGTCCTCCGCGGTGCGGGTGATGTCCCACGGTTCGAGCCCGAGCCGTTCGAGGATCGTGCGCAGTTCCGCGACACTGGGCGGATTGTCCAGGTAGCGGCGCTCCGTGTAGGCGATGCCCGCCTCGTCGAGGGCCGCCTTGGCCGCGCGGCTCTTGGAACAGCGCGGGTTGTGCCAGATCTCCATCTGCTCCGACGTCATGTCCGCAAGCTACACTGCGCGGCCGCGGCAAACGCGACTCGGGCCGGGCCGTCGCGCCGGTCGTTTGGGCAGTGTGCACAATTCGCAGCGGTGCGGTTCGCACGATTGCATCTGGTGATCACGGTCGTGACAGGGTCTGCTGGAGGGGACGCCGAGGTCGCCGCGGGCACTCGGCCCGGCCACGCAGGGGTAGGTTGTGAGTTCTTCGACGGCGGCGGCCCGTCCGCGCACCATGTGCGAGGCATTCCAGCGCACGGTCGCCCGTCGTCCCGATCTCGTCGCGCTGCGCACCCGCGACGACTCCGTGCGCATCACCTGGCGCGAGTACGGAAATCGGGTGCGCGCCATCGCGATCGGGCTCGCCGCGCACGGCGTGCGACGCGGCGACACCGTCGCGCTCATGCTCACCAACCGGCCCGAGTTCCATCTCTGCGACACCGCGGTCCTGCACGTCGGCGCGACACCGTTCTCGGTCTACAACACCAATCCGGTGGAGCTGCTGGCCTACCAGTTCGGCAATGCCCGACCGCGCGTGGTGATCTGCGAAAAGCGTTTCGCCGCACAGGTTCTCGCCGCGGTGGACGAGGCTGCGGCGCGGGGGTATCGGGTCGAGCGCGTGGTGTGTGTCGACGACGCGCCCGCGGGCACCGTGCCGCTGGCCCAGATCGAGGCCGCCGACGCCCCCGGTTTCGATTTCGAATCCGCTTGGCGCGCGGTCGATCCCGACGACGTGCTGACGATCGTCTACACGTCGGGCACCACCGGGCCGCCGAAGGGTGTGGAGCTGACCCACACCAATTTCATCGAGAACGCCCGCATCATCGACGAATTCGGCGGCGGCGGTCCCGACGACCGGGTGGTGTCCTATCTGCCCGACGCGCACGCCGCCAACCGCTGGTTCGCGCACTACCTCGGACTCCTGGAAGGCGGGCAGATCACCACGGTCCCCGAGTTCAGCCAGGTGGCCGAGGCGCTGGTGGAGGTGCGTCCGACGGTGTTCCTGGGGGTGCCGCGGATCTGGGTGAAGGTCCGCGCCGCGCTCGAGGAAAGGCTCGCGGCCGAGCCGAACCCGCTGCGCCGCAGGCTGATTCGCTGGGCGCTGGCGACCGGCCGGGCGCGGGCACGGGCGCTCTCCGACGGGCGGCGCCCGGGGCCGATCGACCGGGCGCGGCACGCGGTGGCGGACCGGTTCGTGCTCTCGGCCATCCGCGCGCGTCTCGGCCTGGACCAGGTCCGGGTGGCGGTCACCGGGTCGGCGCCCATCCCGCGCGACACCCACGAATTCCTCCTGGGCCTGGGGTTACCGCTGTGCGAGGGCTACGGGATGACCGAATGCACCGCGGGCGCGACGGTCACCCGCCCGGCCCGGATCAAGATCGGAACCGTCGGCACGCCGCTGCCCGGCGCCGAGGTGCGGATCGCCGCCGACGGCGAGGTCCTGGTGCGCGGGCCGATGGTTATGCGGGGGTATCGCGGAGATCCCGAGAAGACCGCGGCCGCAATCGATTCCGAGGGCTGGCTGCACACCGGCGATATCGGCGAACTCGACGAGGAGGGCTTCCTGCGGATCGTCGACCGCAAGAAGGAACTCATCATCAACGCGGCGGGGAAGAACATGTCCCCCACCAATATCGAGAACACCGTCCTCGAGCACACCCCCCTTGCCGGGACGGTCGCGGTCATCGGGGAGGGACGCCCCTACAACACCGCACTCATCTGCCTGGACCCCGATCTGGCGGCCGCCTTCGCCGAACGTCACGATCTGCCCGCCCGCGATATCGCCGCGCTGGCCTCGAATCCCTTGGTGCGCAGCGCTATCGAGGAGGGCGTGGCGGCCGCCAACGCCAGGTTGTCCCGGGTGGAACAGGTGCGGGCGTTCGCGGTGCTGCCGGAGGTCTGGGCGCCCGGCGGCGAGTGTCTCACGGCGACCGGCAAACTCCGGCGCAAACCCATCGCCGCGGCGTATGCCGATACGATCGAATCGCTTTACGCCACACAGCCCGGACGGAGGACGCCGTGGATACGCTGAACCGCGAGGCGGTCATCGAATCCCTGTACCACCGCGCGGGGGTACTCATCCGTGAGTTCTCCGAGTCGATGCAGCCCTACCGCACTTTGCCGCGCTCCCTGGTCGCCTCGGGGGTCGAACGCGGCAGCAAGCTGAACGTCGAGTTGTTCTTCGAATACGCCCGGCACGGGCGCATGCCACCGCCCGAGGAGACCCGGGAGCTGGTGGAGCTCGCCCTCGACCGGGTGCGCGACGGGGAACCGCTCGACGAGGTACTGGGCCGGTACCGGGCGGGTGCGGAATTCGTCTACGGCCGGTTGCGGGCGGCCGCCGATCCCGGGGAACGCGAGGTGCTCGCGGACGCGGCACTTCCCTTGCTGCGCTACGTGACTCATATCGTGGAGCGGATCGCCTCGGCGTGTGTGCGGCGCGCCCACGATCCCCGTTGGGAACTGCTCGAGCGCCGCCGGGGCATCGCCGAGGCCCTGCTCACCGGGCGCGATCCGGTGGAGTGGGCCGACGAACCCGCGATCAGCGTTCCGGACGCGTTCCTGGTCGCGGTGTTCCGCCTCGCCGCGGGCAGCCGCGAACGGCACGGCCTGGACGCCAGCGAACTGCGGCACTGCATCGAGGCCATTCCCGGCGTGTTCCTGCGCCTGGACAGCGGCGGCTGGACCGCCCTGGTCCCCTTACAACCCGGCGACGACGGCTCCGCCACCACCGCGGCCCTGTCCGCGCGCCTGCCCACCCGCGCCCCCGACTCCCCCACCCCCTTCTGGGTCGGCGTCGGCGCGGCCCCCGCCCGCGCCGAGATCCCCACCGTCTTCGCCGAGGCCCGCGTCCTCGCCGAACTCGGCCGCTGCCTCGAACGCCCCGAATCCCTCTGCCGCCGAACCGATCTCCAGTTCGAGTACACCGTCGCCGTCAGCGGCCCCGCCCGCCCCGGCCTCGCCACCGTCCTGGCCCCCCTCGACAATCAACCCCTACTCGCCGAAACCCTGGCCGTCTTCGTCGACACCGGCTTCAACCAACTCGCCACCGCCCGCCTCCTCAACATCCACCGCAACACCGTCACCTACCGCCTGGCCCGAGTCCACGAACTAACCGGCCTCGACCCCCACCGCCCCACCGACGCCATGACCCTCTCCGCCGCCCGCATAGCCCGCCGCCTGGAAACCTCCACCTTCACCCCCTAACCCCGGCAACCCAGCCGCACCCTTTATTCCAATCCGCACCTGTTGCAGGGCTTTACAACGGGTGCGGATTCGAACAAGGGGTGCGGCTGGGTTTTTGCCCGGTGGGAAAGGTTGCCCGGTGGGCAATTTACTGGGAGAGTGGTGGGGTGCGGGATGATGGAGTGCTCGGGTTGCGGGAGCGGAAGAAGCTGGATACTCGGCGGGCGCTGAGTGATGCGGCGTTGGGGCTGGCGTTCGAGCGCGGGGTGGAGAACCTGGTGCGGGAGGACATCGCGGCGCGGGCGGGGGTTTCCGTACGGACGTTCAACAATTACTTCTCCAGCAAGTGGGAAGCGTTGGCGTATCGGCAGGTTGATCGGATGCGGCGGGCCGTGGCGCTGCTGCGGGAGCGGCCGGCCGATGAGCCGATGTGGGAGGCGGTGACCGCGGCGGCCCTCGCGCCCTTGGAGGCCGAGATCGAGGCCACGGGGTACAGGCCGCCGACGCCCGCGCAATTGGCGGAGATCCGCAAGCTCTTCGATATCCCCGAGGCGCGCGCGGCGATGACCCTCGGCCTGGAGGAGGAACTGATCGCCGCCGTCGCCGAACGCAGCGGCACCGAACGGGGGCGGGATCTGTATCCACATCTGGTGGCGAGCGTCGTGGTCGCCGTGTTCCAGTCCACCGTCGAAACCTATGTGAACGCCCAACCGCCGGTCCTGATCACCGACCTACTGCGCCAAGCCTTTTCGCTCGTCACCATCGCACCACCCGAGCCCGATCCCGACGAATAACCGAGCACCACCGAACACCGAAACGACAGGGGGTTCACCTCGTCATGTCCGAAACACGAACCGACGTCCTCATTTCCGGAGCCGGACCCAACGGCCTGCTGCTCGCCGCCGAACTCGCGCTGGCCGGGCTGCGGCCGATCGTCCTCGAGACCGGCCCGGGTCCGGGCACCCAGCCCAAGGCCAACGGCATCGTCGGCCAGGTCCCCCGATTGCTCGATCTGCGCGGCCTGTATCCCGGTGTGCCGCAACCACTTCCGTTCTACATCTTCAGCGGCCTGCCCATGGATTTCGGCAACCTGGCCGACAACCCCATGTACGCCTGGCCGATCCCGCAACCCGAACTCACCGCCCTGCTCGCCGAGCACGCCCGAAATCTCGGCGCCGATATCCGCTGGCAGCACACGCTCACCGAATTCGCCCAGGACGCCAACGAAGTCACCGCCACCATCGACGGCCCGCACGGCGAGCAGCGGTTCACCGCCCGCTATCTGGTCGGCGCGGACGGCGGAAAAAGCCTGGTACGCAAGCGATCCGGCATCGACTTCCCCGGTTTCACCGCTCCCGATCGGGTGAGCCGCGTCGCGCACGCGGAGGTCCCCGGACTGGTGCGCAACGAAAGCGGTTATCTCCTACCGGGATACGGCCCGCTGGCGTGGGGCCACAACTGGACCGAGCGCGGCATGGTCGTCATTGCCGAACTCCAGCCCGGCCGCACGATGGTCGGCACCGTGGAGGACGGGCAGGGCCCGCTCGACGAGGACGCGCCGCTGACCCTCGACGAGATGAGCGAGAGCCTGCGTCGCGTCGTCGGCGTCGACGTCCCGTTGGCCGAACCGTCCTGGCCCGGCCCGCATCAGCGACGGCGTTCGGTCGGCCAGAACACCCGCACCGCCGAACGGTATCGCGACGGCCGGGTATTCCTGGTCGGCGACGCCGCGCACGTCCATTCGGCCATGGGCGGCCCGGGGCTGAACCTGGGCATGCAGGATGTCATGAACCTCGCCTGGAAACTCGCCGCCCGCGTGCGCGGTGACGTCCCGGACGAGATCCTCGACACCTACGACAGCGAACGCCGCCCGCTCGCCGAGCGCGTCATGGTGAGTTCGACGGCCCAAAGTGCCCTCATGGCACCGAATCCCGAGGTCGGCGGCCTGCGACAGCTGTTCGGCGAACTCCTTCGCATCCCCGCCGTCGTCGACCACCTGGCACACCTCATGAGCGGCGCGGACGTCCGCTACGACACCGGCTGCGATCATCCGCTCGCCGGTCTGCTCGTCCCCGACTTCACCGTCACCACCCCCGACGGTCCCGACCGCATCGCTACCCTGCTGCGTTCGGGCCGCCCGCTCCTGCTGACCCGCGACCCGCACCTCGCCGACGAGATCACCGGCTGGTCCGACCGGGTGGACACCCGCACCGCCGCGGAGGCACCCGCGGCGGCCCTGCTCATCCGCCCCGACGGCTATATCGCCTGGGCCACAGACGATTCCACCACGGCGGGCCTGCCCGAGACACTCACCCGCTGGTTCGGCCCGACCCGTTCACTCAGCGCACCAAGCCCCGGAGTCTGACCGTACCCTCACCGCACCGAGGCCCGGAGCCTGACCGTATCCTCACCGCACCAAGCCCCGGAGCCTGACCGTACCCTCAACGCGTCGACGCCCGGCGTCCGACCGAACCCTCACCGTACCGAGCCCCGGAGTCCGCTCGTACCCTCACCGCACCGGATCCACACAGCTGAACGGCGGATCGACGATCGAGCACGGCACCGGCGGGCGGGTGGGCCGATAGTCCGCCGGGACACCGCCGTTCGCGATGATGTCGTGGTAGGCGGGCACCGCGTCGGTGGGTCGGCGGTCGAGGTTCGGATCGGTTTTGACGTCCACGGAATAGAGGCCGAAACGTGGTGAGTACGAACCCCATTCGTAGTTGTCGGTGAGGCTCCAGTAGTTGTAGCCCATGACGTTCATGCCGTCGGCCTTGGCGCGCTGGAGCCAGTAGACGGTGTCGCGGAGATTGTCGGCGCGGGTCCAGCCGTCGTCGCGGGGCTTGTTGTCCTGGGTCGGCATACCGTTCTCGACGATGTAGAGCGGGCGGCCCGGGAACTCGCGGGCGTAGTGGCGCAACGCGTAGTAGATGCCCTCGGGCTGCAAGGGAGCCGCCCACGGGGTGCCGAACAACAATGTGTCGACCGGGGAGGGCAGGCTGCCGTAGTAGTAGTCGATGCCGACGTAGTCGAGTTTGTCGGCGATGCGATTCTCGAACGGCACCGCGGTCACCGACTCGTAGCCGGGGGTGTAGGACACGTTGCTGGTGACCATCGCGCCCGGCTGCCGGGAATGGATGTAGTCGTAGATCGCCCGGTGCGCGGCGACCTGCCGATCGAGCGCGACGCCGATCAGCACCGGGGAGAGATTGCCCTGCGCCACGAAAACCGGTGGGCCCAGGGTCGGTTCGTTGAAGGTGACCCACAGCGGGTCGGCCCCGGCGTAGCGGTCGACCACCCGTCGCGCGTTGGCCAGCCAGTCGTCGACCATGCCCGGATCGGCCCAGCCGCCGCGGTCGACCTCCCAGCCGGGGAACACCCAGTGGTCCAGGGTGATCATCGGGCGCATCCCGGCCGCGCGGATCGCGCCGATCACGTCGTCGTAGAAGGCGAACGCACCCTCGTCCCACGTCCCCGGATTCGGTTGCACCCGCGCCCATTCGACGCTGACCCGGTACACCTTGGAGCCCAGGTCGGCGGCGAGCCGGATGTCATCGCGGTAGCGGTGGTAGAAATCGACGGAATCCCCGTACCGATCCGGTACCCGGCCCGAGTTCGCGTATCGGCTCCAGTTGCTGTCGGGCGCGCTGCCCTCGCTCTGGAACCCGGACGACGCCACGCCCCAGAGGAATTCACCGCCGACCGGCGGCACCGCCTGCGCCCGTGCGGGAGTGAACCCGCCGAAGGCCAGCACGGCCGCCACGGCGAGCGCCAAGGCGGTGGTGGAGCGAAAACCTGTCACGCGTCGAATCACGAGCACAACCTCTCAATTCGTCGAGGACCTCGGGCCTGTCCGTTTGTACCATCTCACAACGGATGCCGGGCGCGGGCCGCGACGGTCAGGCCGGACGCGCCTCGACGTAATATTCCGCGCCGATCGCGCGCAGCGCCGGACGTACGGGCAGCGGCGCCCAACTCGCGGCCGGATCGTGCCGCACCGTGGGATCGGTCAGCGGCAGCGCCCGCCCCGCGGTCTCGAGTTCGAAGTCGCCCGCCGCGAGGATATTCCGTAGCCAATCCGCATCGCGCCCGTAGGTGAGGGCGATCCGATACCGGTCGTCGCGGGCGAAGATCGTCACCGGGGTGCGATAGACCCGCCCGGATCTGCGTCCCTTGTGCACGACGATCCCGAAGGCGGACGACCGGCGCACGAGCGGCCCCGCGACTCGATTGGTGACCCGACGGTTGAACCTGGCCAGCGCCCGCGGCAACGGCATGAGCGTCCTCTCTCGGAAGTCCCTTGCGCCCCACAGGCTACGCCGCCACCCCTCCCCCACGGCCCCGAACGGTCCCGCGGCGCTCGTACGGAACCACCAACGCGGCATCGAGAACATCCTGTGACCGAGCACATGGCCCAGCTACGGTCGCCAAGGCCGGAAACGAATCACGCGGCCGAGCTGAGGGCGGCACCAGTGTCGGCATCGAGAACGTTTCGACAGTGAGCACATGGCCCGGCTAGGGAAGCGAAGGCCGGAAACGGATCACGCGGCCGGGCCGGGGGCGTCGATATCGGCATCGAGAACGTCCCGTCACCGAGCACATGCCCCAGCTAGGGAAGCGAAGGCCGAAAACGGATCACGCGGCCCGGCTTGGCCGAGGGCATCGGCATCGGCGTCGAGAACGTCCTGTCACCGAGCACATGACCCGGCTACGGAAGCCAAGGTCCGAATACGGACCAGCCTCGGCCGAGGGCGTCGATATCGGCATCGAGAACGTCCCGTCACCGAGCACATGACCCGGCTACGAAAGCCAAGGCCGGAAACGGATCACGCGGCCGGGTCGGGCCTGGCCGAGGGCGTCGATGTCGGCGTCGACGACGGTGCCGACGACCGGGTAGCCGCCGGTGATGGGATGGTCGGCGAGGAAGACGACCGGTTGGCCGGACGGGGGGATCTGGATGGCGCCGAGGGGCATGCCCTCGGTGGGGAGTTCGCCGGATACGCTGCGGCGCAAGGGGGGTGCGTCGTCGGGGCGGTCGAGGCGCAGGCCGATGCGGTCGGAGTCGGTGGCGACGCGCCAGTGGCCGGTGAACAGGTCGGTGGGGTTGTGGAACCAGTCGTCGCGGGGGCCGAGGCGGACGCGGACGGGGAGCGGGTCGTCGGTCAGCGCGGCGAGGGGGGCGAGTTCGAGGGTGGGCCAGGTGCGGGGGGCGGGTCCGATGGGGATTTCGTCGCCCGCGCGCAGGGGCTCGGGGCCGAGACCGGCGAGGGTGTCGCGGCTGCGGGAGCCCAGGACGGGCGGGACGTCGATGCCGCCGCGGACGGCGACATAACAGCGCAAACCCGTTGCGGCGACGCCCAATTCGAGCCGCTGTCCCGCCTCGAGGAACAGCACCGACGCCAGCCCCTCCACGCGCCCGTCCACCGTGATCGGCGCGGGCGCCCCCGTCACCGCCACCACCGCGGACCGGGTCGCCTCGAGTCGCAACCGGCCGAGCACGCATTCGATCCCCGCCGCCGATTCGGCATTGCCCACCAGCCGATTCGCCAGCCCCAACGCGCCCCGGTCGACCGCCCCGGACACCCCGACACCCGCGTGAAACCACCCGGCCCGCCCGAGATCCTGCACGGTACTGAACATCCCGGGCGCGAGCACCCGCAACACCGCCTCACCCATGAACGCCTCCCGTCCCCGGCCCGCCCGTACCGGACCAAACCAGCACGAACGGATCAGGACGCTCCGCGCCCACCGCCCTCGCTGCCCGAAACGCACTGCGGCCCAGACCCTGTCGATGCGTCTTGGGCGCACAACGCCCCGCACGACACGTCCCCACCGCACGAGGCCACTCAGTCACGTATGCGCACCCTCCCCGAAGTGCACGAAACGCGCGCGGATCCGGAGGGTATTCCCTTGTCGCACAACGCCATTCATTCACCCGGTCCCTCCCTCGACCCGCACGAACCGCACCGACGCACCGGGCCGCAAGGCGGCCGGTTCAGGACGGTCGAGGTCCCACAGCACGGTGTCCGTCCGGCCGATGATGCGCCAGCCACCCGGGGAGCTGCGGGGGTAGACCGCGCTGTAACCGCCCGCCAAGGCGACCGATCCGGCGGGCACCTTGGTGCGCGAGCGGTCGCGACGCGGGACGGTGAGATCGGCGTCGGGAGATGTGAGGTAACCGAAGCCGGGTGCGAAACCGATGAAGGCGCACTGCCAGAGGTGGTCGGTGTGCCGGGTGATCAGCTCGTCCGCGGAGATGCCCAGGAGTGCGGCGGTTTCGGCGAGGTCGTCACCGTCGTATCGCACCGGGATCTCGAGGGGCGCGGCACCGGGATCGGGGGAAACCGCGTCCCGCTCGGCGAATTCGGCGAGGACATGTTCCAGCCGGTCGGTCACCTTCGCCGGGACGGCGTCGGGGGCGAGGGTCACCAGGACGGTCCGCGCGGCGGGGAGCAGGTCGGCGATACCGGGCAGGGCGTCCGCGCGCAACCGGTCGGTGAGCGCGGCGGGGGTCAGCCGCTGCGGGAGTTCCAGCAGCAGCGCCCGGTCCCCGGCGGGCAGGATGCGGGGGGCGGTCATGCCGTCCTCACGCGAAGGCCGCCAATCGAACGCCCTTGGCGGTCAACGCCTCTCGGATGGAGCGGGCCATGGCGACCGCGCCGGGCGAATCGCCGTGCACACACAGGCTGCGGGCGGGCACGCGCACCGTCGCGCCGTCGACGTCTCGGGTCGCGCCGTCGACCGCGATCGACACCGCTTGGGCCAGCGCGGCTTCCGGGTCGAGCACGCTGCCCGGTTCGGATCGGGAGACGAGGGTCGCGGCGGTAGTGTAGGCGCGGTCGGCGAAACCCTCGGCGTGGAACGGTACGCCCGCGGCCTCAGCGGCGGCCTGCAATCGCGAACCGGGCGGCCCGAGCACGCTCAGCTCCCCGTAGCCCGCGACGGCGGCGATGACCGCCTCGGCCACGGCCGGATCGGATGACGCCGAATGATACAGCGCACCATGTGGTTTCACGTATCGCACCCGGTCGCCCGCGGCCCGGGCGAAGGCGTCGAGGGCGCCGATCTGATACAGCGTCTCGTCGGTCAGCTCGCGCGGCGCGACCGCCATCGCGCGGCGGCCGAAACCGGCCAGGTCGCGGTAGGAGATGTGCGCCCCGATCCGCACCCCGCGCGCCACCGCCAGCTCGCAGGTGCGGCGCATGATCGACGGGTCCCCGGCGTGGAAGCCGCAGGCGATGTTGGCGCTGGTGACGATGTCGAGCAGGGCCTCGTCATCGCCCATCGTCCAGGCGCCGAAACCCTCACCGAGATCGCTGTTCAGATCGATCATCACTCTCCCTCGATTCGTGACATGCCCACGCTCACACCAGTTCTCGCCCGCGCGTCTCCGGCAGGCCGAGCAGCGCCAGCACCGCCAGCGCGTACCCGACCGCACCGAACAGCATCGCACCCGTGAGCCCGAGCGAGGTGCCCGCCAGGTAGCCCACCGCGGTGGGGAACACCGCCCCGACGCCCCGGCCGAAGTTGTAGGTGAAGCCCTGCCCGGTGCCGCGCACCGCGGTCGGGAACAGCTCCGACAGGTACGACCCGAAGCCGGAGAAGATCGCGGAGGTGGCGAAGCCCAGCGGGAATCCGAGCACCAGCACCAGTGTGTCGGCGCCCTGCGGAATCCGGGTGTAGGAGACCATGAACACCACCGACAGTACGGCGAACAGTTGGATATTGCGCTTGCGGCCCAGCCTGTCGGTCAGGATACCGCCGCAGACGTAACCGAGGAACGCGCCGCTGACCACGAAGATCAGATAGCCGCCGGTGCCCACCACGGTCAGGTGCCGCGTCTTCTGCACGTAGGTCGGCAGCCAGGTGGCCAGCGTGTAGTACCCGCCCTGCACCCCGGTCGCCAACAGGGCCGCGAACACGGTGGTGCGCAACAGATCTCGCCGGAAGATCGCGTCGAAGCGGCCGCGTTCGGCCGCGCTCGCCCGCCGTTCGGTGGCCGCGGGCGCGTCGGTGACGCTGCGCCGCACCCATACGATCAGCAGCGCGGGCAGCGCCCCGGTGAAGAACAGCACCCGCCAGGCCACCCGCTCGTCGAACAGCTGGAACACCAGCGTGTACACCCCGACGGCCAGCGCCCAGCCGACCGCCCACGCGCTCTGCACATAGGCCACGGCCCGGCCGCGGTACTCGGGCGGCGCGTACTCCGCGACCAGGATCGCCCCGGCCGCCCACTCGCCGCCGAAGCCGAGTCCCTGTAACGCCCGGAACGCCAGCAGGCTCTCGAAATTCCATGCGAGCCCGCACAATACGGTGAACACCGCGTACATCGCGATGGTCACCTGCAAGGTGCGGACCCGCCCGATGCGGTCGGCCAGCGCGCCCGCGATCGCCCCGCCCAGCGCGGACACCACCAGCGTCACGGTGGTGAGCAGCCCCGAACGACCGGTGCCGATCGCGAAATAGGAGCCGATCGCCCCGAGGGCCAGCGGCAGCACCTGGAAATCGTAGGAGTCCATGCCGTATCCGCCGAAGGCGCCGAAGAAGGCCCGGCGACCGGTGGCGCCCAGGGTGCGGAACCAGTCGAACGGGCGGGTGGTGCGGTCCGCCGGACGCGGACCGCCGGGTGCGGAGATGAAGGAATAGGTCACGATGCCCCCTCCGGGCGAGCGCCGAGCGCGGTGTGTTCCACGTCTCATGGTAAGAATTGTTGAACAATCCCGCAATACTTCGATGGGATCGTTCGCAGGTGGTGATCTTCGACGAGTAGTCTCGAATCCGTCCGCACCGCACGCGAATCGGCTCCCGAGGAGGACCGTGGCGAATCCCGCCGTCGACACCTACGCCCAGCTGGCCGCGCATCGCGGCAAGCTCGACCGCGCGAGCCGCAGCGCACAGGTCGCCGACATCGTCCGCGCCGGCATCCTGGACGGCACCTTCCGGCCGGGCACGCGATTGTCGGAGCGGGATATCTGCGAGGCGCTGACGGTATCGCGCAATACGTTGCGCGAGGCGTTTCGCACGCTGATCGAGGAGCGGCTGGTCACCCACGAGTTGAATCGCGGTGTGTTCGTGCGGGTTCCGACGGTCGAGGACATCGCCGAGGTCTATCGCTGCCGTCGCATCGTGGAGTGCGCGGCGCTGCGCGACCCCGCCGACGCCGATCTCACCCGGGTGCGGACGGCGCTCGAGCGCGCGGAACGCTGTGCGGCGCAGGCGGACTGGACCGGCGTGGGCACCGCGGACGTCGACTTCCATCGCGCGGTGACCGCGCTCAACGGCAGCCGCCTGCTGGATTCGCTGATGTCGGGGGTGTGGAACGAACTGCGGCTGATCTTCCATGTGGTCGCCGATCCGGAGATCTTCCATCGACCGTATCTGCACCGCAATCACGAGGTGTTCGACGCGCTGGCGCGCGGGGAGGGCGCGACCGCGGCGGCGCTGCTGGCCGACTACCTCGGCGACGCGGAGGCGCAGCTGCGCGCGGTGTACGCCGAAGCGCACGACAGGGCCGCGCATGGGTGAGGTGATCGCGGTCTACGACGCCGCCGGGAACCGGACCGGGACGGCCGAACGCGCCCGCGTCTACGCCGAGGGGCTGTGGCACGCGAGCGCGGGCGTGCTGGTGCGTTCCCCGCGCACCGGCCGGATCTACGTGCACCGCCGCACCGAGACCAAGGCGGTCTTCGCCGGAATGCACGACTGCCTCGCGGGCGGGGTGCTCGGCCCCGACGAGGAGCCACGGTCCGCGGCCGCGCGCGAGGTGGGCGAGGAACTGGGCATCACGACGCGAGAGGACGCGCTGACCCCCGCAGCGCGCGTGTCGTGGGACGGCGAGTGGGCGGGACGCCCGATGCGCTGCCACCTGTTCGCCTACACGCTGCCCTACGACGGACCGATCCGCCACCAGCCCGAGGAGATCGCCGACGGCTGGTGGTGGTCCGACACCGAACTCCTCGACCACCTCGCCGACCCGACCTGGCCCTTCGTCCCCGACACCCGCGTGCTGATCCCGCAGCTCATCCCGGCCGCCCGCACCCGCTGACCGGCTCCTCCGCCGGGCCCTCGCACCCGCCGACCCGCACCTCCCCCGGGCCCTCGTACCCGGGGCCCCGAAACGAACAGCCCACCGGGTCTGCGGGGCCGGCGGGCTGTTCGGTGTGCGCGCGCACGCGCATACGCTCATGGTCCTCCTCGGCGCGGGGACCCCGCCACCCGGACTCCTTTTATCCGGAAGAAGTCACCGCGCCCGCCCAGGCCGCGAAGGCGCCGGGGTTGCGGGTCTGCAACAGCACGCGGCCGGGGCCGGTGAAGTCGAACACCAGGCCCTCCCCCGACTTCAGCGATTGCAGCGATCGGCCCGAGACCGCGCGGCGGATGCTGAAAGCGACGCCGAGGTCGTAGGCCACCACGTGGCCGCTGTCGATGGTCACCGGTTCGCCGGGCCCGAGGTCGATGACATCGATCGCGCCGAACACCCCGAGCACCACCTCGCCCTGCCCGTGCGCGCGCAGGCCGAAACCGCCTTCGCCGCCGAACAGGTTCGCCAGCCCGCCCCACTTCGTCTCGATCTGCACGCCATGGGAATTGGCGATCCAGCTGCCGCGGCTGATGAAGAACGGCCGATCCGGCGCGATCTCCAGCGACAGCATGTCGCCGGGCAGCGCGGGCGCCACATCGACCCAGCCGCCCTGCGGGGGCGCGGTGAACGTGGAGACGAAGAACGACTCCCCCGCCAGCACCGACCTCTTCAATCCGGCGAGCAGACCGCCCTCGGCCTTGGCCGTCAGCGTCACCCCCGCCGAATGCGCCAACATCGCCCCGGTTTCCACCCGCATCGGCTCGCCCCCGGACAGGAAGCACCGCGCGACCGTCGAGGAGGGGTTGTGCCGCAACTGCACCTTCATGCGGGCGACAGTAACAGCGCTCGATATCGAAAAGGGCACCGCGACCGAGGCCGCGGCGCCCTTCACCGGAACGCCGTCAGAACTGAACCGCTTGCGGCGCAACGCCGGTGGGGCACACCATCCCCAGCGACGCGGCGCTCATCGGCTCGACCAGCCAGCTCACCGGCAGCTGCGCGGTCGGGCACACGGCGACGCCGGTGACCGTCTGCGGGGTGCTCGTGCTGTTCACGCACAGCGTGCCCGCGCAATACACACCCTCGGGGAGGGTCGCCGACGCCGGTGCCGCCGCGGCGGCCAACGCGATTCCCACTCCCGTCACACCCACAGCGATGCGTTTCATTTCCGCTCCGTTCTCGCCGGATATTTGTCGTCAACGAGCAACTGCTGGGCCACACTGTAGGACCTCACAACGCCCGCGCCCGGCTTTTCCGTATCGATTCGCCGACTCCGCTCCCGGACACACCGTTCGGCATGGAATGATGCGCCACGACATCCCGTGTGACCGGATCAAGGAGGCTCCCCCCGGTGCAGAGCGTTCCGCAGACCGACCCGAACCCGCCCGCCCGCCGAAAGCGCGGTCGCGGCAAGACCATTCGCCGCCTGGGCCTGCTGGCCGCCGGGCTCGCGATCACGATCCTGGTGACGGGCCGCGCGGCCGCCCTGCCCAGCGCCGCGCACACCGCCGCCCCCGGCTGCATGACCGCGGCCGACGCCCAGCCCACGAACCAGAAGTGGCCCGCCGAGCCCGGCATGGCCATCGATCCGAACGCCGCCTACACCGCGAATCTCCAGACCAACTGCGGCACGATCGCGATCGCCCTGGACGCGGCCCGCGCCCCGCGCACGGTCAACTCGTTCAAGTTCCTCTCCGATCAGCGGTACTTCGACAACACCCGCTGCCATCGGCTCACCACCTCGAGCATCTTCGTGCTCCAGTGCGGCGACCCCACCGCGACCGGCACCGGCGACCCCGGCTACCACTTCACCGACGAGAACCTCGACGGCGCAACGTATCCCGCGGGCACCGTCGCCATGGCCAACTCCGGAGCGAACACCAACGGCAGCCAGTTCTTCCTGGTGTACTCGAACTCCCCGCTGCCGCCGAAGTACACCCCGTTCGGCCACATCACCACCGGGATGGACGTGTTGCAGAACATCGCCGCGGGCGGCACGCAGGACGGTTCACCGGACGGGGCTCCGGCCTCGGCCATCGTGTTGCAGTCGGTGACCACGACCGAGTGAGCCTCGAATTCAGCCCAGCCGCAACATGTTCGGCCAGGCGCGCGACCACGGTTCCACTGGATCGGCACAGCGCCAGATGGTGACGTCGCGGGTGATCCCGGGGAAGCCGAGCCGGGCGTCGGCGCGGCCGAGGGGGGTCATCGCGGCGCACTGCCGCCGGGGTTCGGCGCCGTCGCCGCCGACCCAGACCACGGTGGTCGCGGAATCGGGCGGCGTGCCGAAATAGCCGAAGCCGCGGTTGGGGCTGAACACCTCGGGCAACGCGTTGCCGGTGCGGTAGAAGTCCAGAGCGCTTGCCTGCCAATAGGAGTCGGCGATCACGACGGCGTGGGCGCGCTCGGGTTCGGGCAGCGAGCGGTAGGCCGTGGCGGTGGCCGCGGCCAGTTCGGGCCAGCCGAATTTCGCGTAGACGCTCATCGCCAGGGCGGCCTGTTCCTCGTCGGCGGCCGGTTCGATCGCGCTGTCCGGCTTCAACGGCAAGCTCACCACCACCGTCGCCGCCGAGGCGAGCGCGACCACGCCCGCGACGATCGTCCGCCAGCGCGCGGGACGCCGCGTCCACCACACCGCGCCCGCCGCCATGACCATCGGATAGGCGCCCACCAGGTAGTACGGGCGGGCGTCGGTCGCGGCGAACACCACCAGCAGCACCACCGGCACGACGGCCAGAAAACGGTAGGGCCGCAACGACTCCAGCCGGAACACGCCGAGGAATCCGCAGACCACCAGCGCCAGGCCGAGGCCGCCCGCGACGAGCAGAGCGAGCGGGACGAAGGTGAGCCGACCCCCGATCATCTCCTGTTCGGCGGCGACCTGCGCGCCCATGCCCAGCTGCGGCCAGCCGTGCCGGGCCTGCCAGAACAGACTGGGCAGCATGGTGATCGCCACGATCGCCGCGCCCCACCACAGCGCGGGCCGGCGGAACAGCTCCCGGGGGCCGAACAGCAGCACGCCGAGGGCGATGGCGAGCCACAGGAACGGGACCAGCCACTTCACCTGCATGTCCACCGCCGTGACCACGCCCGCCCACAGCAGCAGATCGTCGCGGCGGGTGCGGACCCAGCGCACGAGCAGCCAGCCGATCAGCACCCACAGCGCGGTGTCGATGGCGTTGGTGGACAACTGGGTTCCCTGCGGCAGCAGGAACGGCGAGACCGCGTAGCCGACAGCCGTCAGCACCTGCGCGGTCCGCGAGCCGCCCAGTTCCCGCGCGATGGCGGCGCTGAGCGCGATGGCGGCCAGCGTCACCAGCACCGCCGGAAGCCGTTGCGCCACCAGCGAATTCGGGGCGAGCAGATCCATCAGCCGGGCGAGCGCGGGCAGCAGCGGGCCCTGATCGGCGTAGCTCACGGTCAGGCGGCGGCCCGCAGCGACGAAATACAGCTCGTCACCGAAGAATCCGTACCGGCCGACCGAGGCGAGCAGGCCCGCCGCCGCGACGACCACCACCGCCGCCACCCCGGCCGTCGCGAACGGCGGCCGCTGTTCGGCGACTCTCCCTTCCCCCGTCACCGTCTCCACCGTCGTACTCATCGCGCACTCCCCTTTCGCGTAGCGAGATCGAACAACCGGCACACCTCGTCGGTGTATCGGCCCACATCCCAGTCCGGTTCCCGGATCGCGCGACCGGCCGCGCCGTCGATGGTGTCGCGCACGATCTTGGCCATCACCACCGGATCGAAGTCGCCGAACGTGCCGTCGGCCTGGCCCTCGCGCAGCAGCTCGATGAGCGGGGCGATGACCGGTTCCTCCCCGTCGACGGAGGTGAACCGCGGCGTGCCGTCGGGGTTCCGCAAATTTCGCACGACCTCGGTCAACGCGGCCACATACGTGCGGTTCGCCTCGATGAACTCCAGATTCGATGCGAGATAGGTCATGAACCTGGCCCGCCACCCCTCGGCCGCCTCGACCAACGGCGCCATGAACTCCGCCCCCGAAACATAGAGCTGCACAACCAGTTCGGCCATCAGCTCGTCCTTGCCGTCGAAGTGATACGAGATCACCCCCTTGGAGATCCCCGCCCGCTTCGCGATCCGCGCCAGCGACGCACTCGCATACCCGACCTCGGAGATCACCTCCACCGCCGCCGCGATGATCTGCCGCCGCCGCGCCTCCTCGATGAACGAGCGCCGTCGACCACCCGGCTCATTTTCTGGCCGCATGGCCAAATTTTAGATCACGCGGCCATGATCGGCCAGCTCGCATACGAAAAGGCCGCGCCCCCAACGGGAGCGCGGCCTCTCGGACTCGGATGCCTACAGGTACTGGCCGGTGTTCGACTCGGTGTCGATCGCGCGGCTGGCGGAGGCGTTCTTGCCGGTGACGAGGGTGCGGATGTAGACGATCCGCTCGCCCTTCTTGCCCGAGATGCGGGCCCAGTCATCGGGATTCGTGGTGTTGGGCAGGTCCTCGTTCTCGGAGAACTCGTCCACGATCGAATCGAACAGATGCTGGATGCGCAGGCCGGGGTTGCCGGTCTCGAGCACCGACTTGATCGCGTACTTCTTGGCGCGGTCCACGATGTTCTGGATCATGGCGCCGGAGTTGAAGTCCTTGAAGTACAGGACCTCCTTGTCGCCGTTGGCGTAGGTGACCTCCAGGAAGCGGTTGTCCTCGCTCTCGGCGTACATGCGCTCGACGACCCGCTCGATCATCGCCTTGGTGCACTTGGCGCGGTCGCCGCCGAACTCGGCCAGATCGTCGGCGTGCAGCGGCAGCGTCTCGGTGAGGTACTTCGAGAAGATGTCCTGCGCCGCCTCGGCGTCGGGCCGCTCGATCTTGATCTTCACGTCCAGGCGGCCGGGCCGCAGGATGGCCGGGTCGATCATGTCCTCGCGGTTGGACGCGCCGATCACGATGACGTTCTCGAGGCCCTCGACGCCGTCGATCTCGCTGAGCAGCTGCGGCACGACCGTGGTCTCCACATCGGAGGAGACGCCCGAACCGCGGGTGCGGAAGATCGAGTCCATCTCGTCGAAGAACACGATCACCGGCGTGCCCTCGGACGCCTTCTCGCGCGCCCGCTGGAAGATGATGCGGATGTGCCGCTCGGTCTCGCCGACGAACTTGTTCAGCAGCTCGGGACCCTTGATGTTGAGGAAGAAGGACTTGGCCTCCTTGGCGTCCTCGCCGCGGGCCTCGGCGATCTTCTTGGCCAGCGAGTTGGCGACCGCCTTGGCGATGAGCGTCTTACCGCAGCCGGGCGGGCCGTAGAGCAGCACGCCCTTCGGCGGGCGCAGCGCGTACTCGTGGAACAGGTCCTTGTGCAGGAAGGGCAGTTCGACCGCGTCGCGGATCTGCTCGATCTGCCGGGACAGGCCGCCGATGTCCTCGTAGCCGACGTCGGGCACCTCCTCGAGGACCAGGTCCTCGACCTCGGCCTTGGGGATGCGCTCGAAGGCGAAGCCGGCCTTGGTGTCGACCAGCAGCGAGTCGCCGGGGCGCAACCGGCGGATCGGCTGATCGGGATCGTCGACGTCGTCCACGTCGACCAGGCGGCTCAGCGGGCCCGACAGCCACACCACGCGCTCCTCGTCGGCGTGCCCGACCACGAGGGCGCGGCGGCCGTCGTCGAGAACCTCGCGCAGCGTGCCGATCTCACCGGTCTGGTCGTAGGTGCCCACCTCGACGACCGTGAGCGCCTCGTTGAGGCGCAGCGTCTGCCCGTAGTGCAGCGTGCTGGTGTCGATGTTCGGCGAGCACGTCAGGCGCATCTTGCGGCCGGAGGTGAACACGTCGACCGTCTGATCGTCGTAGACGCCGATGAGGATGCCGTAGCCGCTCGGCGGCTGACCCAGCCGGTCGACCTCTTCACGCAGGGCGACCAGTTGCTGGCGGGCTTCCTTCAGGGTGTCCATGAGTTTGGTGTTGCGAATCGTCAGCGAATCGATCCGCGCTTCCAATTCCCTTGACCGATCCGGCGAGTCGGCGAGTTGCCTTCGGAGTGCAGCCGCCTCGGCGCGTACTGCCTCGAGTTCCCTCCAGGCCGCCGAATCCGAATTCTCGATGGGGCTCATGATGCTGCTCCTCCCAGTCCCGGTCTATCAACGCTACCGGGCGCGAACCGTTCTCGCTTTCCGACATGGTTTCGTCGTGATCACATCTCGGTGGCGGCCTGCGGCCGGACAACCATGTTAGCCTGCCCTAACCCGTTTCCGACGAGCGAATTTCGCCGGACCGAACCGAAAGGTGTGTAGCCGATGCTCCTTCCCACCGGCCGAACCCGTTGTAGTGGCAACGTCGCACGGACTGTTCGTGTTTCCGTGGCTACCGCGTTCGGGGCCCTCGCCGTTACGGGCCTGGTGGCGTGCGGGTCGGACTCGTCCGACGACGCTCCGGCCAGCAGCACGCCCAGCAGCGCTGTGACCAGCGTCACCAGCTCCGCGACGGGTACCGGCGCGCAGCCCGCGGCCGCGCCCACACCGGAGTCGTTGCAGGCCACCCTGGCGGGTTTCGTCGATCCGGCCAAGCCGACCGCCGAGAAGGAGAAGTTGATCGTCGACGGGCAGAAGCGGGCGACCAACATCGACACGATGACCCAGGGGCTGGCCAACTACGGCACGATCGGGTTCACCGTGTCCGACGTGAAGGTCGACGGCGACACCGCCACCGCGCAGGTGGTCATCGCCTCGCCGCACGGCGCCGCCCCGGCGATGCCGATGACCTGGCAGCGCGCCGGGTCGGGCTGGCAGCTCTCCGATGCCAGCGCGTGTCAGATCCTGGCCATGGGCAAGGCGCCCTGCCAGGCGTAAATCCCTGAGTCGCTGCACTTTTCCAGCACATCGCACCACGCGCCGCCGCGCAAGTGCCGACACGCGAACGCACCCCTTCCGCGCAAACTCGTCCGCTTCGGGCGGATTCGGATCGGGGTGCGTTCGCCGTTTCACCCCTTCGACGGCCGCCGTTGCGGTTTCGGCACTCTCATCCCTTGGACGGTCGCCGTTGCGGTTTCGGCACCCTCATCCCTTGGACGGCCGGCGTTGCGGTTTCGGCGGGACCACGCCGTCGGCGAGGCGGCGGGCGCTGACCAGGAACGCGGTGTGTCCCTGCATCCGGTGTTCGGGGCGCACCGCCAAACCCACGACGTGCCAGGGCCGGATCAGCGACTCCCAGGCGCGGGGCTCGGTCCAGCACTGCTGTTGGCGCAGCGCCTCGACCACCTCCGAGAGCTGGGTGACCGTGGCGACGTAGACGATCAGCACACCGCCGGGAATCAGCGCCTTGGCCACCGCGGGCAGCGCGTCCCACGGTTTGAGCATGTCCAGCACCGCGCGGTCGACCTGGTCACCGGCGTATTCGGCGACGTCGCCGACGGTCAGCGACCAGTTGGCGGGGCGTTCGCCGAAGAATCGCTCGACATTGCGGATCGCGTGCTCGGCGTGGTCGTCGCGGATCTCATAGGAGACCACCGTGCCCGTCGGCCCGACCGCGCGCAGCAGCGAACAGGTCAGCGCGCCCGATCCGGCCCCGGCCTCGAGGACCCGCGCGCCGGGGAACACATCGCCCTCGTGCACGATCTGCGCGGCGTCCTTCGGATAGATGACCGCGGCCCCGCGCGGCATGGACAGCACGTAGTCGATGAGCAGCGGCCGCAGCGCGAGATACGGTGTGCCGTTGGCGGATTGGACGACGCAGCCCTCGTCGGCGCCGATCAGGTCGTCGTGGCGAATCGGTCCCTTGTGGGTGTGGAACTCCTTGCCCGCCTCCAGCACGACCGTGTGCTGGCGGCCCTTGGCGTCGGTCAGCTGCACCCGGTCACCGGTGGTGAATGGACCGGTCCGTCTGGCCGTCATGGATCTCCGTTCTGCTGCGTCTTTTTCCAGGCTGATGCGGGTGTGCCGAATTTGTCGGTGCCCCCGGATAGCCTGCCACTCATGACAGCGCCCGCGACGCCGACCCCGGCAACCCCCACCGCCGCACCCGGCGCGGCCCCGCGCGGGCTCGCGCTGTCGCCCTCGCGCGCAATCGATTTCAAACAATGTCCGCTGAAATACCGGCTGCGCGCGATAGATCGGATTCCGGAGCCGCCCGGCCGGTACGCGGTGCGCGGCACGCTGGTGCACTCGGTGCTCGAATCGCTCTACGGGCTACCGAGCGGCGAACGGGTCCCCGCCCGCGCGGACACGCTGGTCACCCCCGCGTGGGAGCGTTTGCTGGCCGAACGCCCGGAGGTCGGCGCGCTGGTCCCCGACGGTCCCGAGGGCTTCCTCGACGAGGTGCGCCGCCTGGTGCGCGGCTACTACCGGCTCGAGGATCCGACGGCCTTCGAGCCGCAGTCCTGCGAATCGCTGATCGAGGTCGAACTCGCCGACGGCTCCCCGCTGCGCGGCTACGTCGACCGCATCGATGTCGCGCCCACCGGGCAGCTGCGGGTCGTCGACTACAAGACCGGACGCGCCCCCGCGATCGGGTTCGAGGGCAGGGCGCTGTTCCAGCTCAAGTTCTACGCGCTGATCATGCTGCGCACCCGGGGCGTGGTCCCCGCCCAGCTGCGGCTGCTCTACCTCGCCGACGGCCAGATCCTCACCTACCTGCCCGACGAGGCGGGCCTGCTGGGCTTCGAGCGCATCCTGTCGGCGCTGTGGACGGCGATCAGCACGGCCGGGCGCACCGGGGACTTCCCGGCCAACCCGAGCCGAGCCTGCGAGTTCTGCGACTACCGCGCGCTGTGCCCCGCGCAGGGCGGCACCCCGCCGCCGTACCCGGGCTGGCCCGAGCCCGAACCCACCCCGCCGTCGTACCCGCACCGGCCCGAATCCGGACCCACCCCGCCGCCGTACCCGCACCGGCCCGAATCGGGACCCACCCTGCCCCCGTACCCGGGCCGACCCGAATCCGGACCGGACCGATGAGGTCAGAACGCGCGGCAGGAGCGGATGTCGGTGGCCAGGATGGCCTTGGCCCCGAGTTCGGCGAGCCGGTCCATCACGTCGTTGCCCTGCCTGCGCGGCACCAGGGCGCGCACGGCCACCCAGCCGGGATCGGCCAGCGGCGAGACGGTCGGCGACTCCAGGCCGGGGGTGATCTCGACGGCCGCGTCGAGCAGGCCCTTCGGGCAGTCGTAGTCGAGCATCAGGTACTGCTGCGCGAACACCACGCCCTGGATCCGGGCGACGAGCTGGTTGCGGGCGCGGTCGCGGCGATCGGCCCCGGCCGCCTCGATCAGCACCGCCTCCGAATCGCACAGCGTCTCGCCGAACGCGATCAGGTTGTGCTGCCGCAGAGTTCGGCCCGAGCCGACCACGTCGGCGATGGCGTCGGCCACGCCGAGCTGGATGGAGATCTCCACCGCGCCGTCGAGGCGGATCACCTCGGCCTCGATCCCGCGCGAATTCAGGTCGCGCAGAACGAGATTCGGGTAGGAGGTCGCGATGCGCTTGTCGTAGAGGTCCTCGACCTTCCACTCGCGCCCGGCGGGGGCGGCGTAGCGAAAGGTGGAGCGGCCGAACCCGAGGCTCAGCCGCTCCTGCACCGGCGCACCCGAGTCCAGCGCCAGGTCACGTCCGGTGATACCCAGATCCAGCTCGCCCGAACCCACATAGATGGCAATGTCTTTCGGGCGCAGGAAGAAGAACTCGACCTGATTGGCGTTGTCGAGCACGGACAGATCGCGGGAGTCGGTGCGCTTGCGGTATCCGGCCTCGGTGAGGATCTCGACGGCCGATTCCGACAGGGCGCCCTTGTTGGGCACGGCGACGCGAAGCATGGGGATGTCCTTCCGGAGAGGGTGGGAGTGTCGACTCGGGGCCGTGCCCCTCACAGATGTCGGTACACGTCCTCGAGCCGCAGCCCGCGGCCCACCATCAGCACCTGCACCCAATACAGCAGCTGGGAGATCTCCTCGGCGAGGCTGTCGTCGCTCTCGTGTTCGGCGGCCAGCCACACCTCACCGGCCTCCTCGAGCACCTTCTTCCCCTGCGCGTGCACCCCGGCATCCAGCGCCGCCACCGTGCCGGATCCCGCCGGGCGATTGACCGCGCGGTCCTGCAGCTCGGCGAACAGGGTTTCGAAAGTCTTCACGGGGACCCATTGTTTCAGATGTGGGCGTATCTCCCGCAACCGAGTATCGGGCCGCTCACTCCCCGCGCGTGGGCCGATCGATCCGATACACGACGTGGTCGCCGTCGTCGACGGGATTGTCCGGCCGCATGTGCCCGCGCGCGACGCGACGCATACCGACCTTCTCCAGCACCCGCCAGGAGGCCACGTTCGCGGCGGCGACGGGCACGATGACGCAGTCGGCGCGCGGATACTCCATCCAGGTGCCGCCGAGGATCGCGCGGATCATGGCCGTGCCGAGTCCGTGCCCGATGAGTCCGACCTCGCCGATCAGATAGTCGATGGTGAGCGCCTCGTCCGGGATGTCGACCAGTTCGACCAGGTCGTCCAGATATTCGGGGTAGTCCCACCACCGGCAGCGCTGGACCAGGCCGACGGGCGTGCCGTCGGCGTAGACCACCAGATCCTCCGCGGGTTCCTCGTTCCGGGTGACCGGGCCGAAGTCCCGCTCGATCGCCTCGGGGGTGAACTCGTGATTCCACCAGCGCCGCACGTGCGGCTGGGCGAGCCACCCGGCGAGCAACCCGAAGTCGCCGGGGGCCAGCCGCCGCCAGGTGAACTGCGGTGTCCGCGCTGCGGTCATATCCGCGACGCTACCGCCGGTCCACCCGGCGCGGCATCCGATTTATCCGGCGGTCGACAGCAGCTGTTCGAGTTCGGCGACGGCGATACGCAGCTGCTTCGCGAACTCGTGCATCTGATCGGCGACCTCGGTCGGCGTGGCCAGGTAGATGTTCCAGCGATCCGGCAGCAGCACGTAGGCCACGCCGATGCACTTGCGGCTCGTGCAGCCGAACCCGAAGTACCGCACGTTGACCGAGGGCGCGGAGCTGGTGCTCAGGTAGTCGTCGCGGGTGATGAGCCAGCCGGGGCTGTCGTAGAACGGCATGGGCTCGGTGGCTCCGAGTTGCTCGCCGCGGCGACGCTGGATCAGTTGCAGTTCCCACAGATGCTGTTCGGGCGCCTCGCCGCGCTGGCACTCCTTGGCGCGGGCGACGTGCGCGTCGGCGGCCGCGCGGGCCTTGGCCAGCCGGGTCGCGGTGTCGGCGTCCGGGTCGGTCATGGCCTCGACGAACTCCACGATCTGCGGGGTCACCACGCGCATGGCCTCGGTGCGGCCGTTGCGGTACTGCCGGGTGGCGATGGACTCGTAGGTGGCGCCGGTGAGTCCCTTGCTGCGCCGATGCGCCAGCTGGTACGACAGCTGCGCGAAGGCGTCCGGCGAAATGCCCAGTGTCTTGGCCCGATTCGTGCCGAAGTCCTCGAACGACACGATCGTGGTGGCGTTGTCGGCCGCGAACCGCGCGAAATCGGCTGCCGCCGAGGCGATCTCACCACGCAGCCGCTCGTCGAGCGCGAACTCGACCGGTTCCACCGCGGGCAGGCCCTGCGGTTGCGCGCCCGAGCGCTCGGCGTGCTCGGTCACCGGCGTCGCGAGCAGCGTGTCCACGAACGACAGGATGGTGGTGCCGTCGAGGCCGCAGTGCTCGACATTGATCCCGGCCTGCCCGTCGGCGAACACGACGAACGACACCGCCTTGTCGAACCACCGGTTACCGCTGTCGCCGTGCAGCAGTTGATCGCACGCGTGCAGTTCGTCGCGCGGCGCGAGATCCTCCAGACACACACAGAACAGGGCGGTTTCGATGATCTCGAGCGCCGCCGCGTTGGTCGGATCGGCCAGCAGTTCGGCCCGCACGCCCGCCCAGTGCGCCCGCGCCAGCGTGGTCAGGTGGCCGGGCGAGGTGTCGACCGGGGCGCGGCGCGCGCCCGCCTTGAGAACCTGGCGCAGCCCGTCGGCGATATCGCTCGGCGCGTGCGGCACGCCGGTGGGCCCGATCACGTCCATCCGGAACATGTTGCCCTGGAAGAAGACCAGGATGTGGCGCGCCTGCGAGGGGCCCGGCCACTCCGGGCTGTAGGGCACCCGGACGGTGTCCTGCGGATCGCCCGGAATGCGGGTCTCGGAGAACAGGAACTTGTTCTGCGCCATCGACAGATGCTGCCCACGCTGCGCCACCGGGGGCACGGCCTCCTGGTCGAGCAGCAGCTTGTAGTTCACCGCCGCCGTGGTGAGGGCCGCCGCGCGCTCGGCCTGGTCGGCGGAGGTCGATCGCGCCAGCGGCGTGTCGTCGCGGAACAGGAAGAAGAAGTTGGCGTTCAACGCGATTCGGTCGCGGCGGCCCAGATACCGCGCGGGCCAGAACTCGTCGAGCCAGCTGGCGACGCCGGGTTCGGCGTCGAACCGGGCCAGGTCCGCGTGCAATTTGCGGCCCGGGCCGTCGGGCCGTCGCAGATCGGCGAGCGCGGCCTCGGTTTCGGCGTACTCGTCCTCGGTCAGCAGCGGCGCGCACCACCGCAGGAAGCGGGCGCAGCTGTCCTCCAGGGTGGGCAGCGGCACGCGGGGCAACTGATCGTCGAAGGCGAAGGTACGGTCGGTCACGGGCGATCCTCGGGGTGGGTGTCGGTGGGCATACAGACGAACAACTCAGCGTGCAGCCAGCCGTCCGCCTCGAGTCCCGTGGGGTCGATTCCCTTGTCGGACAACGTGTTCAGCACGCGCGCCTGCTCGTCCTCGGAGGCGAAGCGCCGCTGGCGGAAGGTGCCCGGGCGCCGCTCGACGCGATAGCCCAGTTCGGCCAGCCGCCGCGCGATCGGCTCGAAGTCGAACATGCGCAAGACGAAGTGTGCCATCCACGGCAACCGGCTGCCGTGCGCCCGTACCACCCGCAGCAGGGTGCGGTCGGTGATGTAGCCGATGCAGCCGGTGGACACGATGAGATCGGCCGAGGCGAGCACACGCCGTTGCGATTCGGTCGGATCGTCCGTCTCGAGGTCGGCGTGCACGGCGTCGTGCAGCAGGCCCGCGGCGACGGCGTAGTCCAGCGCCGGGGCGGAGGCGTCCACGCCGACGAACCGCACGTCCGGCCGCCGGTCCCCGGCGGCGAGCCGGTCGCGGTCGCGGGCGATGCGGGCGTCGGTGTCGCCGGTCCGGTAGTGCTCGGCGAGGTCGGCGACAGTGGTGTCGAAGCGCAGCAGGGCCGCGTTCACGCCGTAGGAGCAGCCCAGGTCGAGCACCGTGGTGGCGTCGCGTTCGTCGATGAGTCGCTGGAAGTGCGGCTTCGCCAATTCCGGGATGACATAGTCCAATTCGGCCATGCGGCGGTAGTAGGCGGCGGGGTCGGGACGGTCGTAGATGTCGTCGAACGAGGCTTTTCCAGTACTGTGCAACGAAACCGGCACGGGCGCATCCTTAATCAGTCGAGTAGCTGATCACCGCGCACCGAATTCTCGGCGGCGGCAACATGATCCGAAAGCACCCGTCCGAACAGTTGCCGGGTACGTTCCACGGTCCCGATGATTCCGGGCCGCTCGCTGTAGGCGAAGATGGCTGTGTGGCGCTGGGTTTCGCCGCTGACCGGCGAGACCCGATGCAGGGAGAACCGCCCCTGGAACAGTTGCAGGTCGCCGGGCCGCAGCCGCAGCCGGCGCGTGAACCGCTCCCCCGACCCGTCCAGCACGGCCCGCACGTCGGCGAGGTTCTCCGCCTCCGGGGTGCGAATGTTGGGGCAGTACTCGAAGATTCCCCCGCCCTCGGGCTCCTGGGTCAGCATGGAGACGGTGAAGGCGTTGGTGTCGAAATGCCAGGGATGCGAATTCCCGGGCGCGACGACATTGAGGCACAGACCCGCCAACGGGTCGGCGAATTCGTGCAATTCGGCCAGGCCGAAGCAGTCGGCGACGAAGCGCTGGAACACCGGGCTGGTGTAGAGCACCTGGATCAGCGCCGTGCGCGGAATGAGATCCCATGCCACGAAGGCGTTTCCGCGTTCGAGCACGATGCGCGCCGGGTGGTCCGGCGGCAGTTCGGTGTCGAGGGGGATGTTGTAGGCGTTGACCCGTTCCACGGTGTAGTACGCCCGCGGCGCCAGTTCCGCGCCCTCGGCCCGCAGGGTCTCGAGCAGTTCGGGGCGGATGAAGCCCGGCAGCACGGTGCAACCGTCCGCCGCCAGCTCCGCGCGCGCCCGCTCGACCACCGCCCGGCGGCCGTCACCCCGCTCGTCGATCAAGGGATACCGACCGGTATCGACTATTCGAAGGAGCGCCCGCGAGTTGTCCTCTGTCCCATCCCCTTCCGAGACGCACGTGTCTACCCGACCCCCGCTTCCAGACACCATGTCGATCATTGTGACCTCCCCCCACCCCGCACACGGCGTGTTTGCGCGGATAGTTGGGCAGCTCACAAACTCACCGGTAGTCAGGCCGGTCGGATCTATTCGCGCGCACAATCGGACATCGCGGCCACGAAGTCGGCCTCGCTCAATTCGTTCCAGCGGTCGGCCTCGCTCGCGGCCGCGCCGAGCAGGGCGCGGTCCAGGTCGACGCGGTACCGGCCCGAGGGCAGCGGGTGCCCGGTCGCGACGAGCCGCGCGGCGTAGGCCGCCGCCGCCCCGGCGACCGTTGCGGCCGTGCCCAATTGGGGCCACGAGGGCAGCGAGCGGCCGACCTCGATGAGCGAGAAGCGGGTGCGCGGGGTGATCTCGGTGCCGACGATGCGCCCGGCGAGGGCGGCCCGGCCGCGGGGATCCCGCAGGGTCTCGGGGGTGATCTCGGTGAGGTCGCCCGCCCGGCCGTGGAAGGGCGGGTAGTCGGGGTCGAGGTCGAAGCGTTCGATGTCCAGGATCGCGTTGTCGCCGTTGTCGGTCGCCATGACCACCGGGATGCCCGCGGTCCGGGCGCGGCGGCGGATGTCGACCTTGGCGGCGAGATCGTCCATCTCCTCGATCAGCACCGCCAGCGGTTCGCCGTCGGCGCCGAGGAACGACGCGGCGGTCTCGGCGCGGTAGCCGTCCGGGAACGCGGTGACCGAGCTGTAGGGGTCGAGTTCGAACAGGCGACGTTGCGCCAGAGTCAGTTTGGCGACGCCGATATCGCAGATCGAGGCCGAGAGCCGGTTGAGGTTGGTGAGGCCGAGGGTGTCGTGCTCGGCCAGCCGGAAGCGCCGGGCGCCCGTCAGCGCGCACACCGACAGCGCCGACGCGCCGACGCTCAGGCCCGCGATGCCGATCAGGGCAGACGACCAGCGGCGTTGCTCCGATTCGTCGATGAGGTAGCGGTTGCGCGCGGTGCGCAGCCGCCAGAAGGTCTCCGCGTCCGGCAGCCGCACAATCGTTGCGCGCCAGTCGTATATCGCGTACCGGATCGCGCCGGGCGCGGCCGCCGGGTCGATGGCGGCGAGTTCGTCGCGCGCGGTGTCGCACACGTCGACGAGCCGGTAACCGGAGTTCGGGTCGAGCAGTGCCGCGATCCGGTCCGCGTCGACGACCGGGTCGAGGATCTCCATCAGCCGCCGCTTTCCACGTAGGTGTGTTTGATGTCGTAGCGGAATCGGTCGCCGCCGAAGGGGTCCACCGCGACGGCGACCTCGGCAGCGGGGCCGAGGGTGGCGCGCAGTTTGCGGTATTCGCCGTTGGTCCGGTCGAGGGTCGCGGTGACGCGATGGGCGATCAGGTCCGCGAAGCCCGGCGGCGGTTCGACCCCGGGACGCATCTCGACACGCAGGCACAGGGTTTGGGTGAAGGTGTCGCCGATCTCGGTGCTCAGCACGAACTTTCCGCTCACCAGGGTGCGGATGACGGGGTCTTCCAGGGCGGCGCGGATGCTCTCCGGGTACAGCTTGACCGCGTAGAAGCTGGCGGCGACGTCGGCGCGGCGGCGCAGGGCCAGGAATCCGGTGTCCGGTCGAAAATCGTCGGCGGGCAGGCGATGACCGTGGCGGCGCAGCGTCTCCGCCAGCCGCGCCGGGGTCAGGATCGTGCCCTCGTCGTTGATGCGGTAGCGGATCAGGGGCAGGGTGCTGTCGACGGTGAACAGGAAGCGGCCGTCGGCGTCGACCTCGGTGTAGCGCAGGCGCGGGTCGTATTCGACGAAGGTCGGCAGCGCCGCCCCGCCGCCGAACAGCTCCTCGGCGAGGCGCGAATCCTGGTGTGCGAGACGGCGGATCGCGATGGTCAGCGGCGTCTCGTAGCCCATGACGCCCGCGTCGGCGGTGCCGTACATGAGGCAGACGCGCCACGGTTCGCCGGGGCGGCCGATGCGGTCGAGGATGTGGGCGCGCCACTGTTCGGTGATGTTCTCCCCCGCGAGCAGCAGGCGCAGTTCCCGGCCGCGGACGCGCGGTCCGGCCTGATCGAGCACGTCCTTGACGAACGGCGGATACCCGGCGAGAACCACCTGGTCGTAGTGCGGGCCGAGATCGGTGATGTCGCGCAGGATCGTGTCGATGTCGATGCCGGGCGCGACGACCGAGACGCGATGCCCGCGGTCGCGCAGTTCGAGCGCCGCGCGGTAGGTGTAGGTGCCGCCGATCCAGTTGCCGAGCGCGAAGCCGATCACCAGAAGCGTACTGCGACGGTCGGTTTCGAAGCAGGCGCGGAAGATGCGGTCGTACATGGTCACGCTGTCGGCGAGCGATACGCGGTCGCGCGGCCAGTACGTCGGCTCGCCGGTGGAGCCCGAACTCGTCGACCAGGTGCCCGCCCGGGTGATGTCACCGTGCCACAGTTGTTCCGGGAGGGGGTAGCGGCGCAGGTAATTGGCCTTGGTGACGGCGGGGACCGCGGCGAAGTCCGCCGCCGTGCGGATCTCCTCGGCGCGAATTCCGTTGTCGGCGAGGAACTGTCGGTAGGCGGGCACCTCGGCGGCGGCCCGGTGGAACAGTTCCACGGCCTGGACCGAACCCACGGGTCCGGCCTCCGTGGCGCACGACGACTCCATCCGCATGATCCCCTCGAGCTCGGGGCCCGACGGCCCTGCTCGGCGAGATTACTACGGCTGCCGCACCACCGCGGCCGAATGATCCCGACCGGCCGGTTGTCTCGGCGTTGCCTCCCGGCGCGTCGAATCCGCCGCGCGCACAGGCGGGTTCAGGCCGCGGTGGTGGCCTTCATGACGACGTACTCGAACAGATATTCCGCCGGTTCGCCCGCGGGCGCGAGGTTGAGGCGTTCGGCGAGGTCGAGCAGGTCGATGTGCAGGGCCGCGGCACGCTGGGGATGGTCGAGCAGGGCGGCGAAGGTGGATTGGATGGGGGCGAAGGAGGTTTCGAAGAATTCGATGAAGTGGGTGGGCGTGGGCGCGGTGAGCCGCAGGCGGTGGGTGGTGGTCTCGAAGGTGGAGATGCGGTCGCCGAACAGCCACAGCACGTGATCCTCGTTGGCCCACAGGCGAACCGGGAGCGAGTCGGGCGGCGGCGGGACGTAGGAGGCGAGGGTGGCGAGGATCTCGCAGATCCAGGAGCGGCGGGTCCAGGTGATCAGGCCGAGGGTGCCGCCGGGGCGGACGACGCGGATGAGTTCGTCGGCCACGTCCTGATGACGGGGCGCGAAGACGGCGCCCGAGGAGGAGGTGACGACGTCGAAGGAGGAGTCGGGGAAGGGGAGGTCCTGGGTGTCGGCCTCGACCCATTCGACGGCCACGCCGCGCGCGGCGGCCTCGACCTTGCCGTCGAGGAAGGCGTCGCTGCTCACGTCCGCGGCGACCACCTCCGCGCCGCGCGTGGCCGCCGCGATCGCGGCGTTACCCGTTCCGGTCGCGACATCCAATACCTGGGCGCCCGGCCCGATTTCGCACGCGGCGACCAGCTGCGGTCCCAGATCCCGCAGCGCCGCCTTGGCGAATCGTTGATAGTCCCCGAGCGCCCATTCCGTGCTGACTCCGGGGAAGGTTTTGAAAGCGGTCATGGGTGCCGACCCTTCCGACGACGTGGCGAGCGGTCGTCAGCAATACTGCCGCAAATCAGGCTCGAATCTCGGCATTCCGGTGAAGATGGCCGAGAATCACCGCAGTGCGGCCGCGTGCGCCGCGCGCAACTCCTCGATCGTCAGCCCGATGAGCGAGTCCCGGAAGATCATCCCCGGCCGCTCGGGCACCGCGACCTCACACGGCACCACCAGCACCGCGCAGCCCGCCGCGGCCGCCGCCCGCGATCCGGTCGGCGAATCCTCCACCGCCAGGCACGCGCCGGTCGCCACCCCCAGCAACTCGGCCGCGCGCGCGTACGGATCGGGTGCGGGTTTACCGCGGGGCACCTCGTCCCCGCACACGGTCACATCGAAGTGCTCCCGCCCGAGCGTGTCGAGACACAACTCCGTCACCGCCCGCGTCGTATTGGTCACCAGCCCTGCCGCGAGCCCCGCCGCCCGCACCATGCCCAACGCCTCCCGCGCCCCCGGCCGCCACGGAATCTCCCCGGCCATGAGTTCCACGATCCGCCCCTGCATCCACTCCCCCGCCGCCACCACCTGCTCCGCGCTGGGCTCGATCCCCAACCCGGCGAACGTGATTCGCAACGCCTCGGGCGCCGCCGCCCCGATCAGCGCCCGCCGGGTCGCATCGGTCATCTCCCCGCCCAGCTCCACCGAGAGCTCCCGCATCGCCACATCCCAGAGCTTCTCCGAGTCCAGCAACGTGCCGTCCATATCCCACAGCACGCCCGCCAACCCCGTCACCGCATACACCTCTCCACCATCGCCCACCAAAAGTACACGCCCCCACGACCCCACCACCCCAGCCGCACCCTTTATTCGAATCCGCACCCCTTACACGGCCCTACAACGGGTGCGGATCCGAATAAGGGGTGCGGCTGGGGTGCCGAACCGCTGAGGCCGGGGCGGGTCAGCCGGTCTGGGAGTCGAGGATGACGGTGCGGCCATTATCGTTGCCCACCCGGAACCAGCGGCGCTCGGATTCGGAGCCGCCGTTCTTGTAGGTGTAGGTGATGGTGGCGGTCACGGTGTCGCCGGATTGGGTGACATTGGAGGCGGAGACGGCGCGGAATTGGCTCCAGAAGCGGACATAGGAGTCGTAGCCGCCGGTACGGGACTGGTAGGACGGGGACAGGGAGGACCAGGCGCCGCTGATATTGCCGGGGAGCATGCCGTAGTAGCCGGAGACGAAGGCCACCGGGTTGGCGGCGGGCGGCGGCGGGGCGACGGTGGTCGTGGGGGGTGGGGTGGTGGTCTGGCTCGGGGTGGGGCTGGGGGTCGGGGACGGGGAGGGCGAGGGGGCCGCCGACGTCGTCGGGGCGGCGGTGGTGGGGGCCGCCGGGGCGGGTGCCTCGCTGTTGGTGGGGGCGGCGGCCGGGGGGACGGCCGCGTTCCGGGTGTCGTTGTTGTTGTCGCCGCGCAGGGCGAGGGCGGCGATGCCGATCACCAGAACCAGGACGACCGCGGCCGCGGCGGCGCCGACGAGAAGCAGGCGGCGACGCGTGGAATCGGTCGAATTCGGTTGCGGCACAGCGGGTCTGGTGCCGCCGCTGGCCGGGCCGGTGGCCAGGTGCATGGTCTGGGCGTTCGCGTCGCCGGTGGCGGCCGCGCCGGTCGCGAGCACCGTGGTGGCGGCCGCGGGATCGACCGGTGCGCCGGGCGCGGGAAGCACCTTGGTCGCGGTGGGGGCGAGGTCGGGGGTGCGGCCCTCGGCGACGGCCTCGAGCGCCTCCTGCGCCTCGCGCATGCTCGGGCGGTCGCCGGGCTCGGCCGCCAGCAGCGCCATCAGCACCGGACCCAGCACCCCGGCGCGCGTGGGCTGGGGCACCTCGGCGCGGGCGACCGAGTGCAGCACGGCCAAGGGGTTGTCCCCCTCCCCGAACGGCGGTTGCCCCTCGACCGCCGCGTACAGCGTCGAGCCGAGCGCGAACACGTCCGACGAGGGTTCCGGATTCTCGCCCCGGGCGATCTCGGGCGAGAGGTAGGCGGGAGTCCCGGCGAGGAATCCGGTGGAGGTGACCGTCACATCGCCGACCGCGCGCGAGATGCCGAAGTCGGTGATCTTCGCCGTCCCGTTGTCGGCGACCAGGATATTGGCGGGTTTGACGTCGCGATGCACGATCCCCGCCTCGTGCGCGGCGGCCAGCGCGGCGGCGACCTTCGCCCCGATCCGCGCGACCTCGCGCGGATCGAGTGGACCCTTCTCCCGCATGAGCGTGGCCAGGCTCGGCGCGTCGACGAACTCCATCACCAGCCAGGGCTGGCCGTCCTCCTCGGCGACGTCGAAGACCGTGACCGCGTTCGGGTGATGCAGCCGCGCGGCGATCCGGCCCTCCCGCATCGCGCGCATCTTCGCCTCGACCGCCTGCGAGCGGGTCAGGCCCGGCGCGAGCAGGAGCTGCTTGACCGCCACGGTCCGCCGCAGGCGGACGTCGCTGGCGCGCCACACGACGCCCATCGCACCGGTGCCGATGGGGTCGCCGAGTCGATATCGTCCCGCGATCAGCCGGTCTGACGTCATGATGTTGTACCCCTCCTGCGCTCACACGCCGAGTCGTCTACCCACTCCGCGCGAAGCCCGGAAACTCGAAAATCCTACGCGTTGAAGTATTTCGCTTCCGGATGCAGCAGGACGAACGCATCCGTCGACTGCTCCGGATGCAGTTGCAACTCCTCCGACAGTGTCACACCGATGCGCTCGGACTCCAACAACGACACGAGTTTGGCGCGATCCTCCAGCTCGGGGCAGGCGCCGTAGCCGAAAGAGTAACGGGCGCCCCGGTATCCGAGCTTGAAATACTCCTGGACGTCGGCGGGATCCTCCTCGGCGACCGCGTGCCCCTCGAGCACCAGCTCCTCGCGGATGCGCCGGTGCCAGTACTCGGCCAGCGCCTCGGTGAGCTGCACGCCGATCCCGTGCACCTCCAGGTAGTCGCGATAGTTGTTCGCCGCGAACAGCTCGTTGGCGAAATCGGCGATCGGCTGGCCCATGGTGACCAGTTGGAACGGCAGCACATCCACCTGCCCGCGCTCGGCCGCCAGCTCGCGCGACCGCACGAAATCGGCGATGCACAGGAACCGGTCCCGCTGCTGTCGCGGGAAGGTGAACCGATACCGTTGCGGCGCATCGGGATTCGGCTCGGTCAGCACGACCACGTCGTCGCCCTCGGACACCGCCGGGAAGTACCCGTACACGATCGCCGCGTGCTGCAACACGCCCTCGGCGGTGAGCCGATCCAGCCAGTACCGCAGCCGCGGGCGTCCCTCGGTCTCCACCAGCTCCTCGTAGGTGGGGCCGTCGCCGCCGCGCTGACCGCGCAGCCCCCACTGCCCGAGGAACAGCGCCCGCTCGTCGAGTAGGCCCGAATACTCGTGCACGCCAAGACCTTTGATCACCCGCGTGCCCCAGAACGGCGGCACCGCGACCGGTAGATCCGCGGCGACGTCCGAGCGGGCGGGCACCTCCACCGGCACCTCGTTGGCGCGCCGCTCGGCCGCGATCCGCTGGGACCGCTCGTGCCGGGCCTTGCGCTCGGCGGCCTTCTCGCGCTCGGCCACGGCCTCGGGCGAATCCGGATCGGGCCCGCCGCCGCGCTTGCGGGTCATGATGTCGTCCATGAGCCGCAGGCCCTCGAAGGCGTCGCGGGCGTAGTGCACATCGCCCTCGTACACGTCGGTGAGATCGTTCTCGACGTAGGAGCGGGTCAGCGCCGCGCCGCCCAGCAGCACCGGGAACTGCTCGGCCACCCCGCGGGAGTTCATCTCCTCGAGGTTCTCCTTCATCACCACCGTGGACTTGACCAGCAGGCCGGACATGCCGATGACATCGGCCTTCTTGTCCGAGGCGGCGTCGAGAATGGCCGAAATGGGTTGTTTGATACCGAGATTCACGACCTCGTAGCCGTTGTTGGACAGGATGATGTCGACCAGGTTCTTGCCGATGTCGTGCACATCGCCCTTGACGGTGGCCAGCACGATGCGGCCCTTGCCGGAATCGTCGGTGGCCTCCATATGCGGCTCCAGGTACGCCACCGCGGCCTTCATCACCTCGGCCGACTGCAACACGAACGGCAGCTGCATCTGCCCCGAGCCGAACAGCTCGCCCACGGTCTTCATGCCCGACAGCAGCGTCTCGTTGATGATCCGCAGCGGCGGCACCGTTTCCATGGCCTCGTCGAGGTCGGCCTCCATCCCGGCCTTCTCCCCGTCGACGATGCGCCGCTCGAGCCGCTCGAACAGCGGCAGCGCCGCGAGCTCCTCGGCGCGCGACGCCTTGGACGACGACGTCGACACGCCCTCGAACAGGGCCATCAGCTTCTGCAACGGGTCGTAACCCTCGCGGCGGCGGTCGTAGACCAGATCCAGCGCGGTCTCGCGCTGCTCGTCGGGAATCCGCGAGATCGGCAGGATCTTCGACGCGTGCACGATCGCCGAATCCAGCCCGGCCTGCACACATTCGTGCATGAACACCGAGTTCAGCACCTGCCGCGCGGCCGGGTTCAGGCCGAAGGAGATGTTCGACAGGCCGAGGGTGGTCTGCACGTCGGGATGCCGTCGCTTGAGTTCGCGGATGGCCTCGATGGTCTCGATGCCGTCGCGGCGCGACTCCTCCTGGCCGGTGCCGAGGGTGAAGGTCAGCGTGTCGATGATGATGTCGGATTCGGCGAGGCCCCAGTTGCCGGTGATGTCGTCGATCAGCCGCTCGGCGATCTCGACCTTCTTGGCGGCCGTGCGGGCCTGGCCCTCCTCGTCGATGGTCAGCGCGACCACCGCCGCGCCGTGCTCGGCGACCAGCTTCATGGTCTGCTGGAAGCGCGAATCGGGGCCCGCGCCGTCCTCGTAGTTCACCGAGTTGACCGCGCAGCGGCCGCCCAGGTGTTCCAGGCCCGCCCGCAGCACGGGAGTCTCGGTGGAGTCCAACATGATCGGCAGCGTGGAGGCCGTGGCCAGCCGCGAGGCCAGTTCGCTCATGTCGGCGGTGCCGTCGCGGCCGACGTAGTCGACGCACAGATCGAGCATGTGCGCGCCGTCGCGGGTCTGGTCCTTGGCGATGTCGAGGCACTTCTGCCAGTCCCCCGCGAGCATGGCCTCGCGGAAAGCCTTGGAGCCGTTGGCATTCGTGCGCTCGCCGATCATCAGCACCGAGGCGTCCTGCTCGAACGGGACCGCGGTGTACATGCTCGACACGCTCGGCTCGTGTTCGGGCGCGCGGACCGCGGGGGTCACCTCGGCGACGGCCTCGGCCACCTGCCGGATGTGTTCGGGGGTGGTGCCGCAGCAGCCGCCGACCAGGGCCAGGCCGAATTCGGTGACGAATCCGCGCAGCGCGCTCGCCAACTCCTCCGGGGTGAGCGGATACTCCGCGCCGTTGGCCCCCAGCACGGGCAGGCCCGCGTTGGGCATGACCGACACCGGGATTCGCGCGTGCTTGGACAGATGCCGCAGATGTTCGCTCATCTCATCCGGGCCGGTGGCGCAGTTGAGCCCGATCATGTCGACGCCGAGCGGTTCGATCGCGGTGAGCGCCGCGCCGATCTCGCTGCCGACCAGCATGGTGCCGGTGGTCTCGACGGTGACGTGGGTGATGATCGGGATGCGGCGACCCGCCCGTGCCATGGCCCGGCGCGAGCCGATGACCGCGGCCTTGACCTGCAACAGGTCCTGGCAGGTCTCGATGAGGATGGCGTCGGCGCCGCCGTCGAGCATGCCGAGCGCGGACTCGGTGTAGGCGTCGCGCAGGGCGTGGAAGGGCGCGTGGCCCAGTGTCGGCAGCTTGGTGCCGGGGCCCATCGAGCCGAGCACGTAGCGCGGGGTGCCGTGCGCGGTCGGGCCCATCTCGTCGGCCACCTCGCGGGCCAGGCGGGTGCCGCGCTCGGACAGGTCGCGGATGCGGTCGGCGATGTCGTAGTCGGCGAGGTTGGGCAGGTTGCAGCCGAAGGTGTTGGTCTCGACCGCGTCGGCCCCGGCCTCGAAGTAGGCGCGATGGATGTGTCGCAGCACGTCGGGGCGGGTTTCGTTGAGGATCTCGTTACAGCCCTCGAGCCCGCGGAAGTCGTCGAGGGACAGCTCCGCCGCCTGCAACATGGTGCCCATCGCGCCGTCACCGATCACGACACGGCGGGCCAGCGTGTCGAGCAGCGTGGTATCGAACTCGGCGCGAGGGGTCACAGACATGTACTCAAGAGTAAAGGGAGTCGCCGACAGTCCGCCGACCGCTCGGCCGCCGGCGACACGCAGGTTCGGAAGGTTATGCGGTGAACAGCAAGGCCCCGAACCCGTAGGCTGTGCGAGTGAACCCCAGCGCAACACCCGATCCGGAACTGCCGACGCTGCGCGATCCGGTCCTCGTCGCCGCCTTCGAGGGCTGGAACGACGCGGCCGACGCGGCCAGCGGCGCCGTGGAACATCTGGAACTGATCTGGGACGCCGAACCCCTAGCCGAACTCGACTCCGAGGACTACTACGACTACCAGGTGAACAGGCCGACGGTGCGCCAGGTGGACGGCGTCACCCGCGAGATCCAGTGGCCGTCGACCACCCTGTCGGTGTGCTCGCCCCCGGGCAGCGAGCGCGATGTGGTCCTGCTGCACGGCATCGAGCCGAACATGCGCTGGCGCAGCTTCTGCACCGACATCCTCGAACTCGTCGAACAGCTCGGCGTCACCACGGTCGTCATCCTCGGCGCGTTGCTCGCCGACACACCGCACACCCGGCCCGTTCCGGTCACCGGCACCGCCTACAGCAAGGAGGCGGCCGAGGCCTTCAATCTGGAACAGACCCGCTACGAGGGTCCGACCGGCATCACCGGCGTTCTCCAGGACGCGTGCGTGCGCGCGGGCGTGCCTGCCATCTCGTTCTGGGCGGCCGTCCCGCACTACGTGTCCCAGCCGCCGAATCCGAAGGCGACCATCGCGCTGCTGCACCGGGTCGAGGACGTGCTCGACATCGAGGTCCCGCTCGGGGAGCTGCCCGCCCAGGCCGAGGACTGGGAGGCGGCGGTCGACGAGATGACCGCGGGCGACGAGGAGGTCACCGAGTACGTGCGCTCGCTCGAGGAGCGCGGCGACGCGGCGGTCGATCTCAACGAGGCGATGGCCAAGATCGACGGCGACGCCATCGCGGCGGAGTTCGAGAAGTATCTGCGCCGCCGCGGCCGGCCGGGCGGCTTCGGGCTCTGACCGAGGGCCGGTCGGCCCGGCTCGCTCGGGCCGACCACAGACCGACCGGTCGGTGAGGGGGCGGAAGTCGTTGCGACTCCGGCATTTCCGACATACGGGCCGTTTCAGCGCGGGCGAAGGCCCTGCGGCCCAGCGATTTCCGCCGAACGGGCCCCGAAAGCTATGATGCGGTCCGCACTTCCGAGCAGTCCTCGATCGTCCAGACCCGCGCCGCGGCGTCGTGCGCCAGCTTCGCGATCAGCAGGTCGCGTGGAATCGTCTGGCCCGCAAGGTGATCCAGCGACGGCACCACGACGTGATGCGCGTCGGCACGGCGCAGCTCGGCGGTCAGTTCCGCGAACGCCGTACCGTCCCCGGCGGGCGATTCGTGGAAGGTCGCGGCAAAGCAGAGTCCTGCGGACGCGGCGAGGCTGCACATGGCGTCCTCGAGCTCCTCGGTGTGCCCATCGGCCAAGTCGTCACGCACGTATCCATAGATCAACGCTTCCACCCGGACCTCCGTAGGGACGTGGATTGAATTCGCTGTTCTCGTGCACTGTTCAGCATGCGGTACGCACAAATGCAATTGCAGATGTCAATGCGGGGACAACTGTGTGCCCTATCCGGGCCATCTTGCGTTAACTGGTGGGATACTACAGAGGTGACCGCTGGTGACGATCGACCCGTCTGGGCTGTTCGGATGCGTTCGGAGCGAGATGCTCGGGGGTGGTCGCAGGCAGACGCCGTCCGAGCCATGCGCGCCAAGTCCTCTCACAACCTACCCACCGATTCCACGCTGCTACGGAACTGGCGCCGTTGGGAGTCCGGCGAGTCGCGCCCGGACGACTTCTACGCGCCCATCATCGCCGCCGCCTTCGACACGGTGACCGCGGCGTTCTTCCCCAAGGCCCGCCCCAACCGCGACGACGAGCTGATTTCCTCCACCGGCATGGACACCCTGGAATTCATCGGGCGCCTGCGGATGTCGGACGTGTCGTCGGCGACGCTGGATGCCATCCGGATCACCGCCGAGCGGATGTGCTGCGAATACCCTTGTGCCGACCCGATGGAACTGCACGCCGAGGGCACCGCGTGGCTGCGCCGGATCACCTCGCTGCTGGACGGCCGGCTCACCCTCGCGCAGCATCGCGAGGTTCTCGTACTGGCCGGTTGGGTCGCATTGCTGGTCGGTTGCGTGGATTACGACCTCGGCTGGCGAACCACCGCGGAGGCCACCCGCCGGGCGGCGGTGTCGCTGGGCCACGAGGCCGAACACGCCGAAATCCAGGGCTGGGGAGCGGAAATGGCGGCCTGGTTCGCCCTGACCCAGGGCAACTATCGCGGCGCGATCGGGGCCGCCGAGTCGGGTCTGAACCTGACCGGCGACCACGGCGTCGGCGTGCAGCTGGCCGCGCAGCAGGCCAAGGCGTGGGCCCGCATCGGCGACCGCGACGAGATGGAGAACGCGCTGCGGCGCGGCCGCGCGATCCTCGACGGCCTGGACCATCCGGCCAATCTGGACAACCACTTCGTCGTCGACCCGGGCAAATTCGACTTCTATGCCATGGACTGCTGCCGGGTCGTGGGCGACGATCGGCTCGCGGAAAGCTATGCGCGCCAGGTCATCCGGACCTCGACCGGACCGGACGGCATCATCCGCCGCCCGATGCGGGTGTCGGAGGCGCAGCTGACCCTGGCCGTGGTGGCGGTGCGCGACCGCGATCTGGAGCTGGCCGTGGACGAGGGGATGCGCGCCTTCGCGGGCAAGCGCCGCTCGCTGCCGTCGCTGCTGTGGATCGCGGGCGAGGCCGCGCGCGAGATGATCGAACGCTTCCCGGGCGACCCGCGCACCCGCGACTACCTCGAGCAGTTGCGCTCGCTGACCACCGGGTAGCCGCGCGTCCCCGCCATCTGTCACACCCCGTTGCTAGGCTCCGCCAATGGACTTCAGCCTGCGGACGTGCTCGTGGCGAGGACACGAGACCTACGCCCCCGACGAGCCGGAACTGGCCGCGCGCCTGCATGTTTCGACGCCCGCCGGTCCGGCGTGGCGGTGCCTGCGCTGCGGCGACTTCGTGATCGGCGAGCCGCGCTACCGCGGCCCGGCCGACGAGGCGCCCGAGGTGCCGCGCGGGCGGCTGCTGCGCGACCGGTTCATCATGCGGCTGCTGGCCGTCGAGCGGGTGCTGCGCGGTCTGGTGTTCATCGCGCTCGCGGCGGGCGTGTTCAAGGTGCGCAACTCCCAGGCGGAGCTGAAGTCCGCGTTCGAGAAGGAGCTGCCGCTGATCCAGCCGCTGGCCGACCAGATCGGCTGGAACCCGGACAATTCCAAGATCGTGCACTTCATCCAGGAGGGTTGGACGCTGTCGCCGACCACCCTCACCTGGATCGCCATCGGTTTGCTCGCCTATGCCGCAATCGAACTCGTGGAGGCCGTGGGCCTGTGGCTGGTGCGGCGCTGGGGCGAGTACTTCGCGGTGGTCGCGACGGGTCTGTTCCTGCCGCTGGAGATCTACGAGCTGACCGAACGGATCACGGTGGTGCGCCTGGGCGCGCTGCTGATCAACATCGCGGCCGTGCTGTGGCTGCTCTGGTCGAAACGGCTGTTCGGGATCAACGGCGGCGGGCGCGCCTACCACGCCGAGCACAGCGAGGAGAGCCTGCTCACCGTCGAACGCGCGGCCGTCGCGGCCGACGCCGCCTGATGGGCTACCCTCGTGCCGGTGACCGAGTCAGCTGAAGGATTGCTGCCCCTCGACTACGGCCGCGTGACATTCGCGGCGGCGGTCGAGGAGCGACTGCGGCTGTTCTCCTTCGCGACCGCCGAGAAGCGCGGCGAATACCTGTGGGTGCTGCGGGCATTCGATCACGCACGCGCGGCCTACGTGGTGCTGCTGCACGCCAGCGACGTCGCCGACACGCTCACCCGGCTCCCCGACGCGCCGCGGTTGACCGCCACCGAGGTCGGTCCGCTGCTCGAGCAGTTGCATCAGTGGGGTGTGCTGGAGCGCAGTTACGACGGCACCCGCGCGGCGACGCTGGCCGAATACCGCAACCGCCACTTCGTGTATCAGTTCTCCCGCGCGGGCTATCAGGCATACCGGGCGGTCGCCGAGGTGCTCGGCGCGCGGCTCGACGAGGCGGCGCTGTCGCGCCTGGTGCTGCCCGAACTGCTCTCGGATCTGCACGCGCTCGCCGCGGCGAACCGGGCCGGGGACGCCGAACGGGTCTATCGCGTGCTGAACCGCCTCGACACCGCCCTGTCCGAATTGGCCGATCGCGCCGCCCATTTCTATCTGACGCTGGGCGATCTGGTGCGCACCACCGAGGCGACGCCGGAGGCGTTCCTCGCCCACAAGGACGCGCTGCTGGCGCACATGCGCGAATTCAGTATGGATCTGGCGCGTTTCGCGCCCCGGCTGGCCGCGGCCATCGCCGAGGTGGAGGACACCGGCGTCGACGACCTCGTCGCCCGCGCGGGCGCGTGCGACGAACGCGTGCTGCTCTCGCGCGCGGACCGGGAGGCCGACTGGCGGGCGCGCTGGCACGGGCTGCGCGGCTGGTTCGTGGCCACCGCCGCGGAAGCCGGTGCGGCCGAGGGCGGTCCGCAGACCGAGGCCGAGCGGCTGCGCGAGGCGACGATGAGCGCGATCGCGGCGGTGCTGTCGCTGCTGCGCCGGGTGACCGAGACCCGCCGGGGCGGGGTGAGCCGGGAGTCGGCGCTGCGGCACCTGGCCGGATGGTTCACCGCCGCGCCGACCACCGAGAGCGCGCACGCCCTGTTCGACGCGGTGTTCGGGCTGGGCCGCCCCCGGCATCTGGCCATGGAACATCCCGACGCCGACATCATCCCGCCGATCCGATCCTGGTGGGACGCACCGCCGTTGGAGATCGCCCGCACCCTCGCCGAGACCGGGCGCCCGCCCTCCCCCGGCGCGCCCTCGCGCATCCAGCGCAACGACGCGGGGGTGCGGCGGCTGCGCGCGTCCCAGCTCGACGCGCAGCGCCGCCGCGCCGAGGCGGCGCGCTCGCTGGCCTCGGCCGACGTGTACGAGCGGGTGCTCGACGAGCGCGAGACCGAGGTGCTGCTGCGGCTGCTCGACGCCGCCTCCACGGCCTGGGTGCCGGTCAGCGGACGGGTCTCGGGCACAACGGGTTCCGACAGCGGGGTCACCCTCACCGTCGCCGAGCATCCGCGCTCGACCGTGGTGCGGACCGCGCGCGGACTGCTGTATCTCGACCACCGGCGCCTGACCGTGCGCGAGAATCCGCGCGGCCGGGCGGCGGCCGGGCGGTTGTGATGCACGCGCGCACGATCGACCCGCTCACCCTCGACAGCTATCAGCGGGCGGCGCGGGTGATCCTCGCCAATCACCTGGTGACCCGGACATTTCCGGATCGCATCGCGCTGGCGCTGATCCGGCGCTGGGCCACCGAGCTGCGCGAGGATCTGGCGGAGTTGTTCGGCTACCGGCTGGAGGTCACCGAGACCACCGCGCGGCTGTTCCCGGTCGTGGACCGGCTCGACGCCGGGCGTCCGGCGCGCACGCCCGCCGAGCGCGTCTTCGACCGCCGCCGCTACGCGTATCTGGCGCTCGCGCTGGCGGCGCTGGGCCGCGCGGGCGATCAGATCACGTTGTCGGAGTTGGCCGATCAGGTCGCCTCCTACGCCACGCGGGTGGACGGGCTCGAACTCGCCACCGACCGGGCGGCCGACCGGGACGCGTTCGTCGACGCGGTCGCGTGGCTGGGCGCGCGCGGCGCGCTGACGTTGGCCGACGGCGACGCGGGCGGGTGGGCCGCGGATCCGGAGGCCGGGGAGGCGCTCTACGACATCGACCGGTCGGTGGTGTTCGCGGTGTTCCGGCCGCCGCGGGCGGTGCAGCACCTCGACAGCGTGCGGGGGCTGTTCGCCGACGAATCCGACGGCGGCGCAACCGGTTCCACACCACGCGCGGCGGCGGCGCGGCGGGTGCGGCGGGCGCTGGTGGAATCACCGGTGGTGTACGCCGAGGAGCTGACCGCGGACGAGCGCGCGCTGCTGGGCACCGATCGGCTGGTGAGCGAGGTCGAACTGCTCACCGGGCTGCGCGCCGAACGCCGGGCCGAGGGCGTCGCGCTCATCGATGTGTCGGGCCGGTTGTCCGATGTGCGGTTCCCCGGTACCGGCACGCTCGCCCAGGTGGCGTTGCTGCTGGTCGGCGAGATCGCCGATGTGGTGCTCGATCTCGACGCGCCGGTCGCAAGGCGGCCGCGGCCGGAGCCCGCGACGACGCTCATCGATCAGCTCGATCAGGCGATTCCGCGGGCGACGGTGTTCGCGCCGCTGGTGGTGCCCGAACCCGCGGAGCCCGCCGAGGACGACCGGGAACCGTTGGGCGACACCGAGATTCCCGAGCATCCGTTCCTCGCCTGGGAGTGGATCCACGAGACGGTGCAGGCGCTGACCCACCGGTACGGCTCCACCTTCGCCGCGCAGTGGCAGGCCGACGTGCCGGGGCTGACCAAGGAGGTGGTGGCGCTGCTGGAGCGGCTGCGCCTGGTCGAGGTGCTGGCCGACGGTCTGCTGATCCTGCCCGCCCTGGCCCGCTATCGCGGCGCGATCGTCACCGTCCGCACCCGCGCGGAGTCCGAATTGTTCGCCTCGGCAACGCATCTGGGAAGGGAATGACCGATGGACCTCATTCACGGTGGCGTTCGTTTCGTCCCCACCCGCGCCGGGATCATCAATCTGTGGGACTATCGCGATCAGGAGTTCTGCTTCGCCGACGGGCGGCTGGTGCTGCGCGGACCCAACGGCTCGGGGAAGACCAAGGCCCTCGAGGTGCTGTTCCCGTTCGTGTTCGACGGCCGCATCGAACCGCGGCGGCTCAACCCGTTCGCCGGTGAGGAACGGACGATGAAGTCGAATCTGCTGTATCGCAAGCAGGAATCGGCGTACTCGTATGTGTGGATGGAGTTCGCGCGCGGCAGCTGGGCCGAGCCGGAGGTGGTCACGGTCGGCATCGGGATGCGCGCCACCCGGTCCTCGGACAAGGTGACGCGCTGGTATTTCGTCGCCGATGGGCGGGTCGGGGTGGACTTCTCGCTGATCGGTCCCGACGACCGGCCGCTGACCCGCAAGCAGCTGGCCGAGCAGATCGGCACCGACGCCATCACCGATCGGCCGGTGGACTATCGCGCCGCGATCGACGCGCGCATGTTCGGGCTCGGATTGCAGCGCTACGACCAGTTGATCAATCTCATTCTGACGCTGCGGCGTCCGCAGCTGGCCAAGAATCTGGACCCGCGCGGGTTGTCGCAGGCGCTGACCGACGGGTTGCGGCCGCTGGACGAACAACTGATCCTCGACGCGGCGCGGTCGTTCAGCGATATGGAGGAGGTCGGGCGCACGCTGGAGGGGCTGGCCCAAGCCGACTCGGCCACGCGGGCGTTCGTCGGGGTGTATCGCAAATATCTTGGAGTGCAGGCGAAGTCGGATGTCGATCAGGTGCGGTCCCGGCTCGACGCGGTCACCCATGCCAGTACCGCGCTGTTCGCGGCGACGGCGTTGCGGGAGCGCCGCGAAACCGAGCGCGCCGCCGCGGAGGTGCGCGCCGAGGAGGCCGATCGCGCGTACGAGCAGGCGCTCGCCGATCGGGAGACCTTACAGCGGTCCGGGGCCTACGAGGGCAAACAGCAGCTCGACGACCTCGCCGACGCCGTGCGCCGCCTGGAGACCTCGGCGGCGGTGCACCGCGACAAGGCCACCAAGGCGCAGCAGACCGTCGCGCAACGCACCGCCGAGGCCGAACGGGCCCGCTCGACGGTCGAGAACGCGACCGGGGCGCTCGCGCGGGGCGAGGACGAACTGCGCGCCGCCGCCGAGGAGGCCGGAATCGCTTGGGCCGCACTGCCGGAACAGGCTCGCGCCGAACAGCTCACCACGACCGTGCGCGGCCATGCCGAGGAACGCGACGCCGACGTGCGCGCGGTCCGCAAGGCCCTCACGCTCGTCGAGACCGCCACCGCGGATCGCACCCGAGCCGAGCGCTCCGCGCAACGCGCCACCGAACAACGCGACGCCGCCGCCGCGGCCCTCGCCGAGGCCGAGGCCGCCGTCACCCTGGCCCGCTCCAATTCCGCTGCCGCCCTGCGGGATTGGTGGGACGAGCACCGCGACGTGCTCGGTCCGGTCCGCAAGGGCCTGTTCGAGGCCCTCGACTCGGCCCTCGCCGACACCGGTTCCGACGACGCCCCCACCCTCGCCGAGGTCTTCGCCGACCGCACCGAACCCCTCACCGAGGAGATCCGCGCCCGGCGCCAACAGGCCCGCACGACCGCCGAGCAGGCCGTCGCCCGGATCGCGTCGCTGCGCTCCGAACAAGCCGAGATCGCCGCCGAAAAGGACGACGCCCCACCGCCTTCCGCCGCCCGCACCGACTCCCGCGCGGACCGCCCGGGCGCGCCGCTGTGGCGGCTGGTGCGCTTCGCCGACCACGTCTCGCCCGACGAGGCGGCCGCTCTCGAGGCCGCGCTGCACGCGGCCGACCTGCTCGACGGGTGGGTGTGCGACGAGATCCCCGAACACGAGTCGGACCAGTTCCTGGTCCCGTTGCCGGAGAATCAGCGACCGTCGGGGCGCACGCTGGCCGATGTGCTGGTGGTCGAGGACGGGTGCGGGGTGGAAGCGGTTGCGGGGGTGTTGGAATCGATCGCCCTGCGCGATTCGGTGGGCGGGGCGGGCACAGTGGCCGACGGTCGAGGTGTGCTCGGGTTTGCCTCCGGGGCGGTGGAGCCGAAGGACACGGAATCGGTTGGGGCGCTGACCATCCGCCTCGACGGGGGCTTCCACCACGGCGTGCGGGTGGGGCGGCACGGCAAGCCGCACGCCGAATTCATCGGGGCGACGGCTCGGGCCCGGCGGCGGGAGGCGCGGCTGACCGAGATCGCGGCGGCCATCGAGGCGGCCGAGGCGGCGGAGGTCGCCGCGCGGGCCGAGGAGCGGGCGGCGACTGCGGAGCTGACGCAAATCTCCGCCGCCGCCAAGGGGTTACCGCGCACGAGCGCGGTCACCACGGCGCTGCGGGCGGTCTCCGAGGCGGCGGGTGTGCTGCGGTCGCGGTCGGAGGCGGCGGCGCAGGCCGAGCGGGATCTCGATCAGGCGGTGGCGGAATTCACCGCCGCCGACAAGAAGGTGCGGGCGGTGGCGGCGGCGCATCGGGCGCCGCGCGATCCGGGCGAACTCGACGCGCTCGCGGCGGCGATCCGGCATTTCGAGAACACCGGGACCGCGCTGTTGCGGTTGCGTGGAGACCAGGTGCGCGAGCAGGAGCGGGCGCGGGAGGCCGAGGATCGGCTGGCCGAGGCGCGGGATCTGGCGGAGGCGTTCGCCGAGGAGGCCGAGGCCGCCCGGTCGGGATACGAGGAGCAGCTGCGGAAGCTCGAGACGCTGCGGGAGGCGTTGGGCGCGAGCGCCGCCGATATCGACCGCGAGCTCGAGCAAGCGCGCGAACGCATCGACGCCGCGCGGGCGGAACAGAAGTCGGCGCGCAAGGCCGCCGCCGACGCCATCGAGGGCGTGGGCACCGCCGAGGGTTCCTATCGCGCCGCGCACGACGCGCTCGGCACCGCGCTCACCGAACTGCTGGCCGACGTCCGCGGTCTCGCGCCGTATGCCCGGCCGGATCTGCTCGGTCTGCTGGGCGCGCCCGCGCATTGCCGGTGGCCGAGCAGCGAGGCGGCGTGGTCGACGCCCGAGCAGTTGCTGTATCGCATCGAAACCGGTGGGCCCGAAGGGGATTCGCGGGTGCTGCCCGACGAGGTGCACGAGCTGTTCGAGGGGCTTTCCGCGGCGACGGCGTCGGTGCGGGCGGGTGAGGCGGCCCGCAAGTCGACCCGCAGCGCGGTGACCGCGGCATTGCAGGAGTTCGACGCCGCCCTGGCCGCGGCCCGGCAGGACTATCGGTTGCAATGGGACGCCGCCGACGGCCTGACGGTGGTGCAGGTGCACGACGATCAGGGCACGGCCGCGCTCGCCGACTTCGCCGACCGGATCGCGCGCGCCCGCTCCGATCAGGAGCTGCTGCTCACCGACGCCGAACGCCGCATCCTCGAGGACGCGCTGCTGACCGGCCTCGCCCAGCAGATCCACGAACGCACCGGCGACGCCCGCGATCTCATCACCCGCATGGGCGCGGAGATGAAGCAGCGCCGTATGTCCTCCGGCAACACCATCGGGGTGCACTGGGTGCTGGCCGACAACCTCTCCGAGTCGGCGCGCGCGGTCTGCAAACTGCTCGACCGCGACGCCTCCGACCTCACCCCCGACGACCTCGCCACCATCCGCGCCCACTTCGCCGCCGAGATCCGCGCGGCCCGCGCCGCCCACCCCGAACGCTCCTACCCCGAAATCCTCGCCACCACACTGGATTACCGCACCTGGCGAGTGTTCTCGTTCACCCTCGTCACGGCCGACGGCTCCGAGGACCGCCTCACCGTCGCCCGCCACAGCGCCCTCTCCGGCGGCGAACAGTCGGTCTCCCTGCACCTCCCCCTCTTCGCCGCCGCCCACGTCATGCTCGACTCCGCCGACCCCCAGGCCCCCCGCCTCCTCGCCCTCGACGAGGCCTTCGCCGGCGTCGACGACAACGGCCGCAGCGAACTCCTCGGCCTCTCGGTGGATTTCGACCTCGACCTCTTCATGACCGGCTACGACCTCTGGATCACCTACGACCACGTCCCCGCCTGCGCCCACTACGACCTGGCCCACTCCGCCGCCGAAAACACGGTAAGCGCAACCCTCCTGGTCTGGGACGCCACCGACCTCCTGGCCGAACACGACAACACCGACCTGACCACCTCCCTAGGCTCCCCCAACCGCCGCCGCACCCCCCACACCGTCGAGGGCGCCATCCCCTTGGAAGAATCCCTCCACCCCGCCACCTAACCCCAGGTACGGCAACCCAGCCGCACCCTTTATTCGAATCCGCACCCCTTACAGGGCTCCAGAACGGGTGCGGATTCAAATAAAGGGTGCGAATCGGGTTGCCGCACTCGGGGATAGGCCATCCCAGAAACGCTTCGGTCCCCCAGGTACGGCAACCCAGCCGCACCCCTTATTCGGATCCGCACCCTTTGCAGGGCTCTAGAAGGGGTGCGGATTCGAATAAGGGGTGCGGCTGGGCTGGCGTACCCGGGGGTTGGGTGCCTCTGGGACGGCTTGTGGGGAAGGGGATTGGGGGCTTGGGGTTATCTCGGGCGGAAGCTGTCGGGGTTGGCGGCTGTCCAGTCGGTGCGCCAGGACGGGGGTGTGTTGGTGAGGAGTTCGGTCGGGGACAGCCATTCGTAGAGTTCGGCGTAGGAGCGTTGGATGGTGGGGGAGATTTTCTTGCGGAGCATGTGGGGGGTGAGGTCGGCGGGGGTGGGGGCGCCGAGGGAGGCCATGAGTTGCATGGCTTGTTGGACGGTGGCTTGCTGGTAGCGCTGGACGCGTTGGGATTTGTCGCCGACGTCGAGGGCTCGGGCGCGGCGGGGGTCCTGGGTGGCCACGCCTACGGGGCATTCGTTGGTGTGGCAGCGTTGGGCTTGGATGCAGCCGATGGCCATCATCATGGCGCGGGCGGCGTTGGTGTAGTCGGCGCCCTGGATGAGGCGTTTGACGATGTCGGTGCCGGTGGCGACCTTGCCGCTGGCGCCGAGGCGGATCCGGTCGCGCAGGCCCGTGCCGACGAGGGCGTTGTGGACGGTCATGAGGCCGTCGGTGAGCGGGAGGCCGACGTGGTCCTCGTATTCCAGTGGTGCGGCGGCGGTTCCGCCCTCGGCGCCGTCGACGATGATGAAGTCGGGGGCGGTGCCCTCGGCGAGGATGGCCTTGCAGATGGCGAGGATATCGATGCGCGATCCGACGCACAGTTTGAAGCCGACGGGTTTGCCGTCGGACAGCTCGCGCAGCCGGGCGACGAAGCCGATCAGCTCACGCGGCGTGCGGAATTCGGTGTGCGCGGCGGGGCTCACGCATTTCTCGTGCGCGGGGACGCCCCGATACCGGGCGATCTCCTCACTCACCTTCGCCGCCGGAAGCACCCCGCCCAGACCGGGTTTCGCGCCCTGACTCAGCTTGATCGAGACGGCCTTCACCTGATCGTGCGCGACCTTGTCGGCGAACTCGCCCGGATCGAACCGCCCGTCCTTCGTCCGCGCCCCGAAATACGCCGACCCGATCTCCCACACCACGTCGGCCCCGCCGTCGAGGTGATAGGGCGTGAGCCCGCCCTCGCCGGTGTCGTGCGCGAACCCCCCGGCCGCCGCGCCGCGATTCAACGCCCGCAACGCGTTCCCCGACAACGCGCCGAAACTCATCGACGAGATGTTCAGCAGCGACATCGAATACGGCCGCTTGCAGTCCGGCCCGCCGATCAGCACCCGCGGCGGCTCGCTGGGCTCGTCGACCGGCGCGGTGGAATGCACCAGCGACTCGTAGCCCACCGATTCGATGTCCCGCTCGGTGCCGAACGACAGCTCGCCGTGAATGCCCTTGGCCCGCTCGTAGACCATCGTGCGCACATCGCGATCGAACGGCCGCCCGTCGAAATTGCGCTCGATGAAGTACTGCTGCAACTCCGGCCGGATGCTCTCCAGCAGAAACCGCATGTGCCCGAGGATCGGATAGTTCCGCAACACCGAGTGCCGCGTCTGCACCAGGTCGTACACCCCGACCCCCAGCAACACTGCCACCACCGCGACGAGAATCCACCACGCCCACGACCCGATCGAGGCCACCACCCCGACCGCCACCACCGCGACCGCCAGAAACCCGACCACGAAGAACCGCCCCATAACCCTGCCTTCCCGTGCAACCCGACCCATCAGCAACCGGCATACCCCCTCGCCCACCAACTTCCCAGGCCCACCACCCCAGCCGCACCCTTTATCCGGATCCGCACCCTCTTCAGGGCCCTACAAGGGGTGCGGATCCGAATAAAGGGTGCGGCTGTGTTGCCGAACCTTTGGGAGGTCCCGCTGTGTGGCCGAACGTTTGGGGGTGGTGCCGAACGTTTGGGAGTCCTGCTGTGTTGCTGAACGTTGGAGGGTGTCGCTGTGTTGGCGAACGTTGGGGGGAGCACCGCGAACCCTACAAGGCTGGGGCGCTCGCACCCGATAGAACGGTCACCGGGTGCGGCGGACGGGCTCGCAGCAGCCGATCGCGCACGGGTCGCCGTTGGTGGTGCAGCCGTAGCCGGGGACGGAGCCAAGCCGGCGGGGTGGAACACCGTCGAGGTGCTCGGCCACCAACTCGGCGACCAACTGCGCGAAGCGCGGATCGGAGCCCGGCGTCGCGGCCCGGGCGAAGGACATGCCCAGCTCCTGGGCTTTCTCGGCGGCCTCGTTGTCCAAATCCCAGATGACCTCGAGATGGTCGGAGACGAAACCGACCGGGCAGACCACCACCGCGTCGACGCCCTTGCCGGACAACGTTTCCAGATGATCCACGATGTCCGGTTCGAGCCACGGGACCTGGGGCGGCCCGGAGCGCGACTGCCACACCACATCGAAGTCGTCGAAACCCGTTGCGGCGGCACACAGTCGGGCCGCGTCCGCGACCTGACGGCTGTAGAGGCGCCCCCCGTCGGCAGGCGGACCGGCGGCCTCGTCGGCGGCCTCCGGAATCGAATGCGCGGTGAACACCAGGCGCGCCCGGTCGCGACGATCGACCGAAATCCCTTCCAGCGCAGCGCGAATCGCGTCGGCGAACGCCTCGATCAACAGCGGATGATCGAAGTACTGCCGCAGCTTCACCAGCGTCGGCGCGCCCTCGCCCACCGCGGCCCGCGCCCGGGAGATGTCCTCGTCGTACTGACGGCACCCGGAGTACCCGCCCCACGCCGAGGTCGGAAACACCAGGGCCGCACCGACTCCCGCCGCCGCCATCTCCCCGACCGTGTCCTCGACCATCGGATGCCAGTTGCGGTTGCCGAAGTACACCGGCAATTCGATGCCGCGCCGGGCGAATTCGGCCTCCACCGCCGCGATGATGGCGCGATTGAGGGCGTTGATCGGCGACACTCCCCCGAAATGCAGGTAGTGCTCGGCGACCGCGGCCAGCCGTTCGGGCGGGACACCCCGGCCCCGAGTGACGTTCTCCAGGAACGGCATCACGTCCTCGGGGCGCTCCGGGCCACCGAACGACAACAGCAGAAGCGCATCGACGGACCCGGGCACCGGGGCCTCCTGTCTCAGTTGGCGGCGAAACCGTCCGCGGGGAACCAGGTGTTGTGGCTCGCGCCGCCGTCGACGTAGATGATCGATCCGGTGGTGCCGGGCAGCCAGTCCGACAGCAGCGTCACGATGGAGCGAGCCACCACGGTCGGGTCGTCCACGTCCCAGCCGATCGGCGACGCGCCGTCCCAGTAGGTGTTGAGCATGTTCAGCTGCTTGGCGTCGTCGGTGGCGGTGCCCGCGATGGCCTTGGCGGCCAGGGTCTTGATCGGGCCCGCGGCGATGAGGTTGGAGCGAATCCGCTTGGCCTCGCCCACCTCTCGGGCCACGTACCGGTTCACCGACTCGAGCGCGGCCTTGGCCACGCCCATCCAGTTGTAGTAGGGCATCGCCGTGCGCGGATCGAAGTCCATGCCGACGATCGACCCGCCCTCGTTCATGACGGGCAGCACCGCGCGCGCCAGCGACGCGTAGCTCCACGCCGAGATCTCGAACGCCTTGGCCGCATCGGGACCGGGGCCGTCGAGGAACGGCTTGGCGTCGGGGCCCATCAGCGTGCGGGGGGCGAAGGCGATCGAGTGCAGCACGCCATCGATGCCCTGCGGCGCGTGTTCGCGCACCTTGTCCGGCAGCGCGGCCAGGTCCTCTTCGCTGGTGACATCGAGGCCGATGGCCGGGGGGATCTCCTCGGGCAGTCGCTTGGCGATGCGGTCGATCAGGCGCAGCCGCTCCGGAATTCCGGTGATGATCACCTTGCCGCCCTGTTCCTGGGCGACCTTGGCGGCGTGGAACGCGATCGAGGAATCGGTGATGATGCCGGTGATGAGGACGGTCTTGCCTGCGAGCAATCCGCTCATGAGAAGTGAGTTCTCCTGTCGGTGCGAAATCGGATGTGTGCGCGGTATCGGGGGCTCAGTGGCCCATGCCCATGCCACCGTCGACGGGAATGACCGCACCGGAGATGTACCCGGCGTCGTCGGAGGCCAGGAAGCTGATCGTGGCGGCGACCTCGTCGGGGCGGCCGATGCGCTTGGCCGGAATGGCCTGCATCGCCATCTCCACGAACTTGTCCTCCATCTCCTGGGTCATATCCGTGTCGATGAAGCCGGGCGCGACGACATTGGCGGTGATGTTGCGCGAACCGATCTCGCGAGTGATCGAGCGGGCGACGCCGATCAGACCGGCCTTGGAGGCCGCGTAGTTCACCTGGCCGGGCACGCCGAGCAGGCTCACCACCGAACCGAGGAAGATCATCCGGCCCCACTTGGCCTTCTGCATGTTCCGGGTGGCGCGCTTGGCGCAGCGCCACGCGCCGGTGAGGTTGGCGTCGATGACGCGACCGAACTGGTCCTCGCTCATGCGCATCAGCAGGGTGTTGTCGGTGATGCCCGCGTTGGCCACGAGCACCTCCACCGGACCCTGCTTCTCCTCGACCTCGGAGAAGGCCGCGTCGACCGAGTCCGTATCGGTCACATCGCATTTCACACCCAGCAGGCCATCGGGCACGCCCGAGCCACGATGCGTGACAGCGACCTTGTGTCCGTCGGCGGCCAGGCGCTGGGCGACGGCGAGGCCGATGCCCCGGTTACCGCCGGTGACCAGTACCGACCGGGATGTGATGTTCGACATGGGCAACAACCTACCTTCGTTCGCTCGTTCCGCTACGACCGGGCCGTAACCGACCCGAGGCCCGCCCGCCACGCCATGGCCGGCACGAGTGTCGCACTCGCGGCGGTCGGCGGTGCCGAGGGGCCGAGGCGCGTCGTCAGGACCGGGCGGGCGCGGGCGCCCCGCCGCGCAATGCGCGGAACCAGGTGAGCGCGAACGAGATCGCGAACGCCAGGTGCACGACGAGGAAGACCTTCGCCAGATCACGGGCCTCGCCGCTGAGCACACCCCAGACGTCGTTGCCCGCGACCACGCCGAATCCGACGAAATTCGCCAGCACCACGGTATCGCGAATCGCGGGCGCGGCGACGTCGCGGGACCTCCAGTTCAACACCGCGATGCCGAGCATGGGCCCGCCCAGCAGCCGCAACAGCGAAAGCAGTTGCGGCGTGGCGTCTTCGGGCACGGCGCCGACCCCGAACCGCGCGGGCGCGAACAGCAGGGCGAGACCGATGGCCGCGAGATACACCGCGGCGGTGACGAGCAGGGCCTTCGACATGATCACTCCTGGATAGATATCTGAACTATCTATAATGGAAAGCTACACTATCCATATTCGACGGTCCAGAGGTGAGGAGCAGCGATCGATGCGGATGGGCGAATTGAGCCGGGAGGCAGGGGTTCCCGTCGCGACCGTGAAGTACTACCAGCGCGAGGGCCTGCTCCCGCCGGGCGAGCTGACCAGCCCCAATCAGGCCCGCTACGGCACCGACCACGTCCGCAGGCTCAAACTCGTGCGCGCGCTGCTGGACATCGGCGGCCTGTCGGTGGCCGACGCGCGGGAGGTGCTCGCCGCGATCGACGATCCGCGCACCTCGACCCACGACGTCCTCGGCCTGGCCCAGCACGGCCTGCCGATGCCGCGCGGGACCGTGAGCGCGGCCGACCGCGACTGGGCCGAGGAGACGATCGCGACGCTCTGCGCCGAACGGGGTTGGCGCCCACCGCCTTCCGACCTGATCGAGTCATTGGTGGTGGTGCTGTGCGCCTTCCGCGAGGTCGGCCACGAATGGGTCCTCGACGCGCTGTCGCACTACGCCGAGGCCGCCGACCGCGTCGCGGCCGCCGATATCGCGGCCGTGGCGCGGCTGCGTCCCACCGAGGCCGTCGTGGAGGGCGCGATCGTGGGCACCGTGCTGGGTGACGCGCTGTTGGCGACGCTGCGCCGGGTCGCCCACGCGGAACTGTCGCGAGAACGACTGCGCCACTGACGGATTCGGCCCGTCAGGGAATCCGCTGCCGATACGCCAGACCCGTCAGCACGCCCGCGGCCGTCATCAGCAGACCGAGCAGCAGCCACGGGCGGCTGGCGTCGCCGATGGTGGTCTCGTAGCCGATCTGGCTCTGCAACGTGTCGTAGACCTTGGTCAGCTCCTGCAGGGTGGACGCGGTGAAGAACTCGCCGCCGGACTCCTTGGCGATCTCCTGCATGGCGTCGTTGTCGACCGGGACCTGCGCGTCCTGGGTGCCGCCGTCGGGCAGCGGGATCTGCACCCGGCCCCAGGTGGTCCCGAAGGAGATGGTCGAGATCGGGATGTTCTTGCCCTTGGCCACCCGCGCGGCGGTGTACTCGTGGCGCGGATTGTCGAAGTCCTCGAAGGCGGGCACGGTCTGCTTGCCGTCGGACATGAGCACGATGCGCGCGGGCGGCGGGTCCTGCGCGCCGCCGAGCACCGAGCCGAGCGTGTCGATGGCCTGCAACGAGGAGAAGATGCCCTCGCCGGTGGCGGTGCGCTCGGCGAGCTTCAGGTTGTCGATGGCCGCCTTCACCGCCTCGTGATTGGTTGTGGGCGAGACCAATACCGACGCCGTGCCCGCGAACGACACCAGCCCCAGGTTGATGCCCTTGGGCAGTTCGTCGACGAAGTCCTTACCGGCCTTCTTGGCGACCTGGATGCGTGAGGGCGGGACGTCGGTGGCCTCCATCGACAGCGAGACGTCGATGGCCAGCATGACCGTCGCGCGGTTGCGCGGGACCTTCTTGGCCGCCTGCGGTCCGGCCGCGGCGATGGTCAGCAGCACCAAACCGACCAGCAGCAGCGCGACCGGCACGTGCCGCCAGGCGCTGGGCCGCTTGGGGGCGACCTTCTCGAGGGTCTCCATATTGGAGAACAGCAGCAGATGCCGTTGGCGGCGGCGCTGATTCACCACGTACAGCAGTGCCAGCAGCGCGATGACGACGAGGAATCCGAGCCAGACGGCCGCGGAGAAGTGCGAAATGCTCACTGTCGGGGGGCCCGTCCGGACGGGGCGCCGAAGGCGTGGCGCCGGGTGGACACGAACCGGACGACGTCGGCGATCCAATCCCGATCGGTGCGCAGGGCCAGCACCGGGGCCCCGGCGCCGCGCAGCGACTGTTCCACCCGCTCGCGGTGCCGCTGCGCCGCGAGCGCGAAATCGCTGCGCAGCGTGGGGGTCACGGTGAACTCGCGGGTGCGACCGGTCTCGGGATCGTGCAGCACCACATCGCCCACGTCGGGCAGGGCCAGATCCAGCGGATCGAGCACCTCCACCGCGAGCAGATCGTGGCGGCCGGAGATGGCGCGCAGCGAGCGCTGCCAATCGATCTCGCCGAGGAAGTCCGAGATCACCACGGCCAGACCGCGTTTGCGCTGCGGGCGGCGCAACGCCTCGACGGCGCCGCGCAGATCCCCGCGCACGCCGTCGGCGGCGTGCGGTGTGGTCGCGATGGTGCGCAGCATGGACTGCGCGTGAATTCGCCCGCTGCGCGCGGGAATTCGGAACAGCCGTTCGCCGTTGGCGACGACCGCGCCGATCCGGTTGCCGCCCCCGCTGGTCAGATGCGTGACCGCGGCCGCGGCGGCGACCACCAGATCGCGCTTCTGGCACAGCGCGGTGCCGAAGTCGAGGCTGGCCGACAGGTCGATCACCAGCCAGGTCTCGAGTTCGCGGTCGGCGATCATCTGGCGCACGTGCGGATGGGTGGTGCGGGCGGTGACCGACCAATCCATCTGCCGCACATCGTCTCCCGGCTGATAGAGCCGGGCGTCGCCGGGTTCGGAGCCGGGCCCCGGGATCAGACCGAGGTGGTCGCCGTGCAGCACGCCGTCGAGGCGGCGGCGCACGGTGAGTTCGAGGGTGCGCAGCGCGGCCGACAGCTTGGGGTCGGTGAGCTGACCGGCGCGGAACGACGGCGGCGCCGCACCCCGATCGGGAACGTTCGCTGGAATCGTCACTGGTGCAACCGGTTTCGCCGCCTCGCTCACGGACGCTGCTGCTGCGGCTGCCCGGCGGCCTGGGCGCCGTTGGGCACCGGCGGCGCGGACTGCGGCGCGGCGGCGGGCGGCGCCGGAGCGGGCTGCTGCTGGCCGGGCGCGTTGGCCTGCGGGGCGACCTGCGGCAGGCCGACGGTCTGGAGCACGCGCCGGATCACGTCGTCGGGGCTGATCTCGTCGGCGAGCGCGTCGTAGGACAGCACGAGGCGGTGCCGCAGCACGTCGGGCACGACCTCGACCACGTCCTGCGGCACGACGTAGTCGCGGCCGCGGATGAGGGCCACCGCGCGAGCGGCGGCGATGATGCCCAGGCTCGCGCGCGGCGAGGCGCCGTAGGCGATCCAGCCCGCGACGTCGGTGAGGCCGAACTCGGCGGGCTTGCGGGTCGCGGCGATCACCCGGACGACGTAGTCGACCAGCGCGTGATGGACGAAGGTGTTGGCGGCCAAGCGCTGCAACCGGATCAGCTCGGCGGGCTCGAGGACCTGCTTGGGCTCGGGCGGGGTGACGCCCATCCGGTAGATGATCTCGCGCTCCTCCTCGACCGTCGGGTAGTCGACGACGACCTTGAACAGGAAGCGGTCGCGCTGCGCCTCGGGCAGCGGGTACACGCCCTCGCTCTCGATCGGGTTCTGGGTCGCCATGACCAGGAACGGATCCGGCATCGGGTAGGTCTTGCCGCCGATCGACACGTGCCGCTCGGCCATCACCTCGAGCAGCGCCGACTGCACCTTGGCGGGGGCGCGGTTGATCTCGTCGGCGAGCACGAAATTGGCCACCACGGGACCCAATTCGGTGTCGAACTCCTCGCGGCCCTGCCGGTAGATGCGGGTGCCGACGAGGTCGGTCGGCACGAGGTCGGGGGTGAACTGCACGCGGGAGAACGTGCCGCCCACGACCCGGGCGAAGGTCTCCACGGCCAGGGTCTTCGCGATGCCCGGGACGCCCTCGAGCAGGACGTGGCCGCGGGCGAGCACGCCGACCAGCAGGCGCTCCACGAGGCGGTCCTGGCCCACGATCACGCGTTTGACTTCGTAGATCGCCTTCTCCAGGGTCTGGACATCGCGCTCGAGGGTGTTGGGCGTCGACGCCTCCTGCGCCGAATTCACCGTGCTCACACCATCCGTCGAAGTCACCAACATCCCCGCTTTCGCCTAGTCCGGCCCCGAGAGGCTCGCCGCATCCGTGGTTCGCACCCGAGTGTGTGTCCCCACAAACTATTCCAGGTTTGGCATCCTCCCCCAACGCGGCCGGGGTATTCCGGGGCGACTCACAGGGAGTGCCACCGTCTGCCCAGGCAGCGACCGCTTGCCCGGCGGTACGCCGCGTGTTGCGCGACACTTTGCACAGTAACGCAAATCGGCCGCACGGGCCGCTGGACGGGGTCGTGCGCGTCGCGCTCCCCGAGGGACCTCAGGGGATGAGGCGAACCGCGTAGGGCATGATGCCGCCTTCGCGGACGGGCGAGATCTTCACGACGTCGCCGGATTCGGGGGCCTCGATCATGGTGCCGTCGCCGAGGTACAGGGCGACGTGTTCGCTGCCGTTCGCTCCCCAGAACAGCATGTCGCCGCGTTCGCGCTCGTCGACGGGGACGCGGGTGCCCATGGTGTATTGGTAGCCGCTGTAGTGCGGCAACGAGATTCCCACGCCCGCGAAGGCGTAGATCATCAGGCCCGAGCAGTCGAAGCCGACCTTGCCGAAATCGCCGTAGCTGTCGGCGACGCCGCCGTCGTGGATGCCGAGGGTCGGGCCGTCCTCGTCGCCGCCGCCCCAGGAGTAGGTGACGCCGAGCTGGGACATCGCGCGATCGACCACGATCTCGATGAGCTGGTTCCGGTCGCCCGAGGGCAGTCGCGGGTGCGCGCCGGAACGGTTTGGGGGCGGGGCGTTGTCGAGTTGGGCAGGGACGCACGAATTCGTGGGCCACGACCACGTCGAAGAAGTACGGCTCCCCGAAGGCGCGCTCCGCGCTGAAGGCGCGATCGCCGAAGACGAA